>CAMLKQ010000063.1 GCA_946480585.1 uncultured Kangiella sp. | reverse complement strand
CCGGTATTCCAGGCAACGGCGTTTTTGTAGCTGTTGCGGAATGGCTCGTTACCAAAACCGTCGCCGTACTGATTGCCTTCGTTCAAACCTTGAATCGTGCCGGTTTCCATGTGCGGCCGATACAGCGTGGCTTCAGGTGGATATTTGCCTTCATACGGGAAATGCACGCCGTTTTTGTTGACGTAGATGAACAGCCGTTCGGGCCGTGCCAGCAGTTCGCGCAGGCGCTCGGCCAGCACCATGTCCTTGTCGCGGGCGACGGTGTCGTCGTCGTGCTGGATCAGGCCGTCGAGTTCGGCCAGTTCCTGCGCGGTCATGAAGTTTTGCAATTCGCGGTTGGTGCGCTGGCCGTCGAGATAAACAGCGCGGTAACCCGCTGCTTTGGCGTAGGACCACAGCGACGGCCGAATTTTGGCGTCGAGCTGAAAACTGTCGCGACGGGTGGCGTAACGAAAGCTCAGGTTCGATGCCGCGCTGCAGTTGGCATGGGAGGCGGTCAAACCGAAATTGGCCGCACGATGGCTGTGCGCAACAAGGCCGGTTGGAATGCCGTTGGCGGTGTTGATGTCGAGCCAGTCGCCACGCACGCTTTCGTCCATGATGACGACGATCTTGTCGAGCTCGCTGCGCTGCGGTGTGATGGCAACCGTCTGGCGCGGACCCGGATCAGGTTTGAGCCATTCATCGCCAAGCAGCACGGCGACGAACGCGACCGGATTCAGATGCTGCGGAAAACCGTCGCTGTCGCCACCGCCATCGAAATAGACCACACCGGCAATCGCGCAGATGGGAACCAGCGGCAACCAGACACCGCGCCGCGCCCAGCGCGACCAGCGCAGCGGCAACACCGGCGCCGGCAGCAGAATCGCAACCGTCAGCGGCAACATGACCAGTATCGCTTTGCCGATCAGCGGGCCATAGAACTCGATGGTTTCGTCGAGAAACGCGATGTCCTGAAACAAGCGCTCGACTTCGATGGCATTGAGCGGTGCGCCGGTGATGTAGAGATAGGACAGCGCATTGCCGGCGGCATAGCTCAGCAGCACGGCCCAGAATACCCGCACCGCGAGCTGACGCGAAAACGCCACCGCGAAGGTCGCGGCAAGGCCGGTGAACCAGATAAAGGCAAACCAGAACGGTCCGCCGCTGAGCCGCTCCTGTTGCTGCAACACGGCCGTCAGCGGCGCGTGGGCAATGAACAGAAACAGGGCCAGAAACAGGAATTTTGACCAGAGCCAGAGCATGGTGTCGGAGATGACCGCTTTGTGACAGCTATATGACCGGGCGCTACGTTAGCACGAGCGCGCGGTCATGCGGTCGGACCGGCTGGCAGCGACAGCGGGCCCTGACGGTCTTGGCTGGCGTAACGGTGGTTGCGGTCGCCGTCGTGGCGCTTATTCGCGTCCGCTGACCTGCAACTGCAATTGCAGGTCGCGGTAACTCCAGTTGCCATCGGCTTTCGGGCACAGCGCAAACTGCTTGCCGCGGCGGAACTGCCAAGTTTGGCCGTCTGCGCTGACATCGAGCGTGCGGGCATCGGTTTGCTGCAGCTGCAATGCGGCTTCGTTGACACCGTTCTCGGTCAACAGGCGATCAATCGTCAGCGCCGCCAGTTTGAATTGCTGGCGCGGTGCGCAGCGGCCGGGCGTGATTTGCAGCGTGTCGCCGCGCAGTACCGCCCGATCATCGGCGCGCAAATAATGCAGTTGTCCGGTGATGTTACCGGCGCGCTGCTGCACCTGTTCGGCAATCCAGACACCGGCGTGACCCACCACGCTGAATTCACTGCGCGCGCCGCGCTGACGCACCACCAGCGCGGTCATTTCGTCGACACCGAAACCACGCGGCTGTCCGGTATCGGCCAGCAACATCAGCAAGCGGCCTTGCCGGGCACGTTCGGAAAAATGGGTGTCGAGGATGCCGTGACCGAACAGGCGCAAGCCGCCTTGCGGACGATAAGTCAGCTGATCCGGATCCCAAACCGGCGGACAATCCTGGCGCTGCTCGCAGAACGGCAAGCGCGGCGTTTGCGCCAACGCGCGCTTGCCGAATGCCGAACGGGTGTTGCCATTGCTGATCATCGGCAAGCTCGCAGCCGCATTGCCGGTTTGCACCGCAGTGCCGGCGCTGGTGCCCATGATCACCAACTCGCCGCGGACATGGCGGGCACGGATTGCGGCCAGTTCCGGTGAATCGCTGCCATCAGCGCGCAACAGACTTTTCAGGTGCAGGCTTTGATCGCCGCCGTTGAAGAACACGCCATCGAGCGTCGCGATAACGCTGGCGAGATCCGTGCGCGTGCAGTATTGCTGCTGCAAACCGGCGTCGATCTGATGGCGCAGCGGCAAACCACTTTGCCGTTGCCGCTCCTGCAACAAGGCGGCACAGGCCTGCACCGGTGAATCAAAACTCCGGCCGTCATCACGCAGCGCGCGACTGGCCGGGTCGAGCGGCAGCCAGATTGGCTCCGCGCCCAGTTGCCGGAACAGTGGCAGATAAAACGCCGCCGCATCCTGGGCATCGCGCGCCGCCGACGTCACGATGCCGATGCGCGGTGCACTGTTGCGATCGGCTCTGGCTTCCTGCAGAAAACGTTCGAACACGGCCAGCACCGCCGGCGCACTCGCGCGCACCGCGAGTGCTTCCTTGCGCACGCTGACACCGTCTGCGCGCAGCGACGGTGCCGCCAGCCGATCGAACAACAACAGTTGCTCGTCTTCGGTCAACGAGACGCCGGCGTTCTGTAACGCTTGTTCAATTTCCTGTCGCCGGTGCGCCCGTTCCGGCATGTCCGCAAGCAGGGATTGCAGCCGCGGCAACTGCTCGACCGTGAAGCCTTGCAACTCATCGCGACTGAGTTTGCCGAACCGACTGGGCCGGTAAGTCGACTCAAACAGCGCTTCGTCCTGGCGCCATTGCTTGGTCAGTTCATCGCGCTGTGCGGGCTCGCATGCATCGAGATTCATGCTGCTGCATACCGGCAAATGACCGCCCGCCAACACCAGAACTTGCGGTTTTTCTGCCGCTGTTGCTGTACATACAACTGCCGCTACCGCCGCCAACAAAAGGGATTTGCGCATAGATATGCAAAGCTGCCTGAGCCCATGGTGCGGCACTGTAAGAAAATTTTCTTGGTGATGGCAAATGCGCATTGACAGATAAAAATTCAGCGGGCAAATTCGCTGACATGTCACCACGCGCCACCGGCGCACACAGGATAAGGAGGACGGGAGATGCTGAAGAAAGCCTTCAATCTCGGTAGCTATCGCTATACCCCGTACTACCTGTCCGAGTGGTTCAACAATTAGCCAGCCCCCCGCGCAACGCGGGGGGAGCCCGGCAGAATCTGCACATCACGCTGACCGCGTTTTCTGATACCGGTCGGCGTGCCCGACGCGATGCCTTGCATTGCGCCCGCTTTCCGCCCACTCCCCACAATCACCCTTTTGCACCGGGCCTCCGCTCGTCATTTGCTGTTGCCCGCATGGCATGGGTGCCGTCGAACCTTGCATCGGTATTGGCTCGCCGGTATTCCGCGTTAGCGCCCCCAACCGGTTCAGACCCGCCGCGAGATGCGGCAGATAAAACCCTAAGGAGTGCGTTATGCAAACCACCTACAAAAACCAGAAACACAACAACGCGAAACACAAGCTGTATCACGCCATCATGCTGTCGCTGCTCGGCGCCAGCACCGCCTACGCCGCAGACGAAGCCGCACCGGCCGATGACAGCGCCGAGCGAGTGGAAATCACCGGCTCGCGTCTGAAAGGCGTCGATATGGAAGGCGCCAGCCCGGTCATCCTGATCGACCGCGAAGATCTGGAAAAGAAAGGTTATGACAGCGTCGGCGAATTCCTGAAGGATTTGCCGCAGACTTCGAGCGCCGGCACTTTCTCGGAAGCCGGCGGCATCGCTTCCGGTACGCGCGGCCAGCCGGCCGGTTCGGCGGGCGTCAGCTTGCGTGGCCTCGGCAGCAGCTCGACCCTCGTTTTGATCAACGGCCGCCGTGTTGCGGTCGATTCGTTCACCAACGGCTTTGATTCGTTTGTCGACATCAACAGCATTCCGATGTCGGCGATTGACCGGGTGGAAGTGCTGACCGACGGCGCCTCGTCGATTTACGGTTCGGATGCCATCGCCGGCGTGATCAACTTCATCCTGCGCAAGGATTACACCGGCCAGGAAATTTCCGCCATGTATGGCGATGACACCGAAAAAGGCGATTTCGGCCGGTACAACCTGACCTATGTCGGCGGTTTCGCAACCGACAACTCCAACACCACGGTTGTGGTTGATTACTACGATCGCAACGCCCTGATGAACAGCGACCGGCCGATTAAGGTCACGCTGTACTCGTCGACCCGAGTCACCATTGACGGCACCGATTATCCGGAACCGTGGTGCGGCGATGACACCAGCAACGGCGGCAGCCGCTGCAGCTATGACTACGTCGGCCAACGGGCGATTCAACCGGATACCGAAAATCTCGGCCTGACCGTCAGCCACACCTATGATCTCGGTGAAGGCAGCGAATTCTTTGCCGAAGTGATGTACCAGCGCAACGAAGGCCATGCCTACGAAGCGCCGTCGAGCTTCTCGACTTGGGTGCCGGCCGGCAGCAGCACGATTCCGCAATGGGCACTCGATATCGATCTGCTTGATGGCACGGCCGATGACATCCGCGTCCGTTCGCGCTTCCCGGACCGCCGTACCCAGGAATTCGAAGACACCACGTATCGTGTGCTCGCCGGTCTGCGCGGCACCGTCGGCAACTGGGATTGGGAATCAGCACTCGCAGTCGGCAAGGCCGACAGCACCATTCGCCATGTCGCCGGTTTCTATGAAATCGACGCGGTGGATGCGGCCGCCGACGACGGCAGTTTCAACCCGTTCAACCTTGGTCGCGACAACACCGAAGCGGCGCTTGCCGCGCTGCGCAATGAAGCACCGCGCACCGGTGAATCGGAAGTCAAGAACTGGGATTTCCGTTTGAACGGCGATCTGTTCAACATGCCGGCCGGTCCGGTCAAGGCGGCACTCGGTGGCGAATACCGCAAGGAAGAAATGTTCGACAAGCCGTCGGCGCTGGCCCAGGCCGATGGCATCTACGGCCTCGGCGCCACCGATGCCTCCGCCGATCGCAGCCAGTACGCGCTGTATGGTGAATTCCTGTTGCCACTGGCCGACAGCCTCGACCTGATCACGGCGCTGCGTTACGACGATTACAGCGATTTCGGCAGCGACAGCAACCCGAAAGTCGCGCTGCGCTGGCGCGCCACCGATGACCTGATTTTCCGCGCGTCGTGGAGCACCGGTTTCCGCGCGCCGTCGCTGTCGCAGCTCGGCTCGGGCACCACGCTCGGCAGCAACTTCATCGATTGCGGCCCGGGCACGGCATTTGGTGATCTGTGCGGTCTGGTCGGCAATGGCGCTGGCGAACTGGAATTTGATCAGGAAACACTCGGCAATCGTGATTTGAAAGCCGAAACCTCCGAAGCCCGCAACATCGGCCTGTCGTGGAATATCACCGATGCCCTGCAGGTCACGCTCGATTATTGGCACTACCAGCATGAAGACATCGTTGATGTCGACGCCAACACCACCTTGCGCGCCTGCGTGAATGGCACCGCAGCGGTGGTCGCCGATCCGGCTGATCTGAATGACGCGTTCGGTTGCGCCGTCGACGGCAATGGCGACATCTTCTTCCTGCGCACCGGCTTCTTCAACGTCGGCGAACAGGAAACCGATGGCTTTGATTTGAACGTCAAGTACAAGCTGGACAACTACCGCTTCTATTTCGCCGCCAGCAAGACCGAGTCGTATGAACGCCAGATCGCGCCGGATTTGCCGCGCGAAGATCTGCTCGGCCGCTTGTCGGGTGAGAACGAAATCGGCCGGCCGGAACTGGTCGCGGATTTTGGTGTTGACTGGCGCGGTGACAGCTGGAACTGGTCGCTGTCCGGCAACTACACCGACGAACTCGGCGATGGCGATTTCCAATTCGACGATCACCCGACTGTGGACTCGTGGTTGGTCTGGAACGGCAGCGTCGGCTATGACTTCAGCGAAAACAGTCGGGTGCTGTTCGCCGTCCGCAACCTGACCGACAAGGAACCGCCGTTTGCGTCGTCACCGACCTCGGGTTATGCCGCCTCGGTGCATGACTTCTTCGGTCGCGTCGCGTCGGTGCGCTACACCCATTCGTTCTGAGTGTGAGCAGCAAAGCAGTAGACCGGGTCGCCGCGCTTGCGGCGATCCGGTGGTCTCTCCTGGCTTGATTCCCGCCCACTGGCTTGCTGGTTGGCGGGAGTGATTGGCTCCCTGTGGTGGGCTTGAGAGGTGTGGGACCGGGAGGTGCAGGTTGCGAGCGGCAACCGGCCCGTTGTTCCCGGTCTATTTTTTTAGCGTTGGCCTGCTGGCGAACGTGGAGTGAATGATGCAGAACCCGAACGCGGAAACCGCAGATCCGAATGTCTCAGACACGGATACAACACACTCGGATAGCACCTGGCGCATGCCCGACACCCTGTTGATTGTGTTCGGGGTGTTGTTGATGGCGGCGCTGCTGACCGTGTTGGTGCCGCGCGGCCAGTTTCAGGTAGCACCGAGTGCAACCTCGAGCAAACCGGTGGTGGTGCCCGGTTCGTTTTCTTATGCCGACGCCGGCGAAGCGCAAGGCGTGGCGATTTTCTCCGGCAGCGAATCGCCGGGCATTCTCAACGCGTTGTTCGACGGCCTGACCTCGGGCAACAAACATGGCGCCGCCATCGGCGTTGTGATGTTCATCCTGATCGTTGGTGGTGCCTTCGGCATCATCCTGAAAACCGGCGCCATTGATGAAGGCATCAAATGGCTCACCGACAAATTGCGCGAACGCGCCGTGTTGCTACTGCCCACTTTGGCGCTGCTGTTTTCGGCCGGCGGCGCCGTGTTCGGCATGGGCGAAGAGGCGATGGCCTTTGCCGTGTTCATCGTACCGCTGGTGCGCGCGCTCGGTTACGACGGCGTCACCGGCGTGTTGATCACCTACGGCGCGACCCAGGTGGGTTTTGCCACCTCGTGGATGAATCCGTTTTCGGTTGCGATCGCGCAAGGTATCGCCGGTTTGCCGGTGCTTTCCGGCGCGCCGTTCCGGATCGCGATGTGGGCGGTGTTCACGCTGGTGTTCCTGATCTGGGTGCTGTGGTATGCCCGGCGTCATCGTGAACAAGGTGAGCACGGCAAGGTCGCGATCGCCCACAACTTCAACAGCCGTCATGCCGCGATTCTGCTGTGCTTCGGCGCCGGCATGGTCTGGGTGGTCTGGGGTGTGGTGATGCACGCGTATTACCTGCGTGAAATTGCCAGCCAGTTTCTCGCCATTGGTCTTGCCTGCGGCGTGATCGCCTGGGCCGGCAAATTGCCCGGTTGCAGCGCCAACGCGTTGTCGGAATCGTTCAAAACCGGCGCGGCGCAATTGCTACCGGCAGCGATTGTCGTTGGCATTGCCCAAGGCATCATGATTTTGCTCGGCGGCGTCGACCCGACCAAGCCGAGCGTGGTCAACACCATGCTGCAATCGGCCGCCGATTTCATTGGCGATGCGCCGGCCTGGCTCGCCGCGCAAGGCATGTTGGTGTTCCAGTCGGTGTTCAATTTCTTTGTCACGTCCGGTTCGGCGCAAGCGGCGCTGACCATGCCGCTGATGGCGCCGCTCGCCGATCTGGTTGGCGTCACCCGGCAAACCGCGGTGCTCGCTTTCCAGCTGGGTGACGGCCTCGCCCATTTGATTTATCCAACGTCGGCCGCGCTGATGGGCACGTTGGCGGTGGCGAAGGTGCCGTTCGTGCAGTGGCTGCGGGCCGTGTGGTCCATGCAGCTGCTGATGGCGGTGCTGAGCCTCATCGCCGTGGCGGTGGCAGTCATGATGGGTTTCTGATCTCAGCTGCTTTTTATTGGAGCGCGCACGCCCGCGCCCAGCCGATTTTTTCCGAACCTTACTCGGCAGCCGCCACAAGCGGCTGCGCCAACACAATGGATACCGTGTGATTACCTTGATCAAGAATGCTGACGTGTACGCGCCGTCCGCGCTCGGTCGGCAGGACATCCTGCTCGCCGGCGAACGGATCGTCCGCATTGCTGCCAACATCGAGTTGAGCGGTGCCGATGTGACCGTGGTGGATGGCAGTGCGTTGATCGCCGCGCCCGGCTTTGTCGATTCGCTGGTGCACATCATCGGCGGCGGCGGCGAAGGCGGCTTTCGCACCCGTACGCCGGAACTCGGTTTTGCCGAGACGGCGCTCGCCGGTGTCACCACGCTGGTCGGTGTGCTCGGCACCGATGCCGTGACGCGCACCTTGACCAATTTGCTGGCGAAAGCGAGTGCACTGACCGAAGACGGTTTGAGCTGCTATTGCCACACCGGTTCGTATCAGATCCCGGTCAAGACGCTGTTCGGTTCAGTGCAGGAAGATCTGATCCTGATCGACAAGTTCATTGGTGTCGGCGAAGTGGCGATTGCCGATCACCGCTCATCACAGCCGACCCTGAACGAGCTGAAAAAACTCGCCGCCGAAGCGCGCGTTGGCGGCATGCTCGCCGGCAAGGGTGGCATCGTCAGCGTGCATGTTGGCGATGCGCCGGAAGGGCTGAGCCTGATCGAGAAACTCGTTGAGGAAAGCGACATTCCGATCAGCCAGTTCCTGCCCACGCACATCAACCGTAATCGCCGTTTGTTTGTCACCGCGCTCGATTACGCCCGCCACGGCGGTTATATCGACTTCACCACCAGTACGACGGCAGAGTTGCTCGCGCAAGGCGAAGTGAAGTGTTCCCGCGGCCTCAAGGAAGCACTCGCCGCTGGCGTGCCGGTGACGCAAATCACCTTCTCGTCGGATGCCAATGCCTCGCTGCCACGCTTTGACAGCGACGGCAATTTCGCCGGCCTTGGCGTCGGCCGCATCAGCAGTCTGCTCGATGAAGTGCGCGATGCCGTGTTGATCGATGGCGTCGCACTGACCGACGCCTTGCAAGTGATCACCGCCAACCCGGCCCGGGCGCTGAAGCTGCCGCAGAAAGGCGAGCTGGCACCGGGCAAGGATGCCGACATCGTGTTGCTCGATGCCGATCTGCGCGTGCAGTCGGTCTGGGGCCGCGGTCGCCGACTGGTGGCCAACGGCGCCCTGGCGGTGACGCCGCTGCTGGCGGCCTGACCCACCGTCGCGCAAAAAAATGTCGGCGGGCCGTGTCAACGCCGCGGTCCGGGCCTCGTTGTAGGGAGCAAGCGCCACTTGCGCTCATCACAACGAAGGAGCCGAACCGATGAACATCTCGCTGACCTTGACCGCTGCCGCGGTCGCCCTGCTGTGCAGTGTCTCTACCACCGACGTGCAAGCCGCGGATCGCGGTTTGCGCGTCAACAACCAAGCCAGCAAACAGTTGCAGCTGCAGCGTCAGCCGAACGCATTGCGTGCCCGCGGTGATCTGCAGCAGAGCACAACGGTGACCTTCCCGGATGGCCGTCAGGCCACTCGCGAGGTCAATCGCGATGTCGACCGCGCCAACCACAGCGTCAACACGGAAATTTCCGGGACAACGCGCAATGGTGTTGACTACACGCGCTCCGTCAGCGGTAGCCGCGATCCGGAAACCGGCAGCTTCCAGCGCCAGATCAACAGCAGCAACAGCCTCGGCCAGAGCGCCAGCACCACGGTCACCGGCCAGCGTACCGAGAACGGCATGGTCCGCGACCGCACCACCACGCTGGGCGATGGCCGCACCGCGACCGCGCACACCGAAGTGGTGCGTCAGGATGGCGTGCGTACCGTCACCACCACCGGCAGCAACTTTGATGGCGAAGCCTTCAGCCGCACCGCCACCACCACCCGCACCGAGAACGGCGTGGTCCGCGATGTCGAGATCAGCGGCCCGAACGGCGAGCGCAGCCGGCACGATGAGGTCGTCCGCGACGCCGCCACCGGCACGGTCAGCCGCACCAGCAATGGCGTCAACGCCAATGGCGAATGGA
>CAMLKQ010000062.1 GCA_946480585.1 uncultured Kangiella sp. | reverse complement strand
TTCTGCTCCAGTGCCGCCAACCCGGAGCGAGCCTCTTCAAGCAGCCGGGTGGATTGTTGCTGTGCCTGCTCCAGGGCCGCTATCTGCTCGCCTTTGCTGGCAAGTTCGCGTTCAAATTTCGCGCCTGTGGTCAACCACGCCGTACCAAATGATCCGGCCACGCTAATGAACGTGGTCATCACCGGCACCAGAATGAGCAGCATCTGATTGTTGTTGCCTGTCGCCATGCTGTTTTCTGCCATGATCACTCCTCCCTGTCGGTGACGGCTCAGAATCCGCTTAGCTCTTCCGCCCGGAACCAGCCTTCTTTCGGCCGCGGTTTCTGCAGCACCAGATCCAGCATTGCATCCATCGTGGTCTTGTCGTTGTCAAAACCGCCGTGGCTTGATGCCGTGGTCATCTTCTTGTCGCGCTCGGTGAGCCAGACCTGCACGGCTTTTGGCAACGGCTTGCCGAGTTCATCGAGATATTTCGCCATACCGAGAATGGGCACTTGCTCATGCCGTGATTCGAACGATCGCGACACGAGATAGAGCAGCGACTTGCGGTAAATCTGCCCGACATTGTCCTGCTGCTCGTCAGCGTCGCTGAGCAAAAACAACTGCAGATTCGGCAACACCGAACCGAGCAAGGGCTGGTAATGGCTGCGGAACAAGTCCTGAGTGCAGGCCGGGGCAAACAGACTCATGCTGGTCAAGGCCGGCAGTTTGATGGCCTGCCACTGCTGCAACAAATGACCATGCCAGATGCTGCCGGCGCTGTGGCCAACCAGATGCAACCGGGGTGGCTTCTTCATCGCATGAAGGGTGTCATTCAGTGCCTTCAGAAACACTGTGCCGGCGCTGGATTTGCTGGCAAACGCACGCGCGGCATCGGCTTTCATTTCTTTCCAGAGCGCGTGGCCCGGCCGCTGGCTCAGCCGTTCGATCCAGTTATCCCACCAGGAGCTGCCGGCACCGGCGCGCTCCTTGGCAAATTTGTCTTTGCCAATCAGGATGTCTTTCAGCTCGGCCAGAAAGCCGGTTTCCCACAGGAAATGGATTTCGAATACGCCGTGACGCTGAAAGCACGGCCGCCATTTGCCGGCCCGCAGTGCGGCATCCTTGACGCTGTTGAGGCCTCCATGGGCATACAGCAGGACGTGTTCCGGCTGCTGCTCTTCCAGCGCGGTCAGAATGCGTTTGAGTTGCTCAGTCGAGCTCGGATAATCACCGCGCGGATCAAACTGGCCGTCATCAATATGCAGGTAATGATGATCGATGACATGCGCAGCCGGGCCAGAATCGGCCACCCGAATGCCTGCGTTGCTGGCGGTGTAGCGACTGCGTTCCTGACCGCGCCATGCTTGTGGCAAGGCCAGCCGCGCGACCCAAATATCCCAGATGTTCTGCTCGAAATCTTCATACGACCACAGCGCGATGCCGTCGCGTTTGCTGCCGGCAACCTTGTAACCTCCCCAGCTCGGCCCCCAACTGTTTTGCAGCAGGAAACCGTCTTCGTTGTAACCGACCAAGGCAAATGCGTGGCCGCCACGATTACCCTTGGCGGGCGAGATGATGCCTTTCTTCGGTTCATCCCAGCCGTCGTGTACGCCGGCACTGCAATAGACGATGCCGACTTCATTGAGCGCCGCATGCACGTCAGAAATGCGCGGCAGCACGCGGTAGTACGCACCCAGCGGTCGCAACAAGGCGTCTTGTTTGGCGGCCTCGGACAGATTGCCCGGTTTGTCTGGCCGATACTTCCACAAGGTTTCGCGACAAACACCATTTTTGTGCCAGCCTTTCAGGGCGCCGCGGGTGCTGCTGTAATCATACTTTTCGCCCGGCCATTGGTCGTAACGCTTGGCCATTTCAAACAGCATGCGTTCGCTGACGCGCTCTTTCTTGCCGCGCTCGGCAAGCAGGTAATTGATCACCGCCGCCAGACCGAAACCGGTGCAGGCGCCTTCCTGTTGCTGATCCAGCACGGTCAGCCAATCCCATTTCGGCAAGCGCTGCTCGGCAAGCGGCAGCAAGGCCGGCTGATAAATCAGATCGCGGAAATCCATCGAATCGCGACGAATCGACTCTTCGGTGACACGGGCCATGATCACTCCCTGTGGTAGGCAAACAAATGGATGGCAAGCAAACCGGTTTGCTTCGGTCGCGTCAGCCACGCCGAACAGCGCCGACAAAAACGGCGAAGATCAGGAGGCACGCGAAGAAGCCACGCTTGGTAACAAGACCGGAAAACAGGACCGGACAACAGGACAACAACAAGGCGGCGCAGGCGGAAACGCATGCGTCGAGGGGATGAGCGTGCTGTCGGCAGACGCCGCATCCCTGACCTCCGGGCCGACAACAGCACAGGAAATACGCCGCAGTGTGCAGCCTGTCAAGCTGACAGCGCCAACAGATGGGCTAAGCTGATGCCATTCCGTCGTGAAAAGCCGGCCAATGGTCTTGATTCCAGCCCCCGTCCGACACCGACTGCTGCACCCGCTCAGCGTGACCCTGGCATTGGGTCTGCTCGGCGCTTGCGCCAACTACTTGCTGCTGTCGCCGCTGCCGGCGCCGATGCTGTATCTCGGTGGCCTGTTTTATTTGCCGGTGCTGCTGCGCTTCGGCCTCGGTTACAGCCTGTTGTGCGCGAGCCTGTGCCAGCTCCCGTTACTCAGCACCAACGGATTCTGGTTGGCCGGACCGGAACTGCTTGCATTGACCTGGCTGATCCAGCGCCGGAGCATGTCCAGCATGCGTGCTGCGCTCGTTTATTGGAGCAGTGCCGGTCTGCTGTTCAGCGCCCTTGCCAGCTGGCAGGCGATGCGCTGGGACATGACGATGTACCTGCTCTGCACCGTTACACCGGCGCTCAGCGGCATTGTGCTGATGGCCTTGACCCAGCACACCTTGGCACTGTTCCCGCGTAAACGCGACCAAAACGATCAAGCCATCAGCAACGCGCTCGGCAACTTGCTGGTGGTGTTCGCGGCCCTGCCGGTGCTGGCCTTTCACCTGTTTGCCAGTCCGCTGATCAGCCGGGCAGCGCTGAACGAGGAGCTGCACCTGCTCGCCCACACCGAACGCATTGCGCAAGAGCGCTATCAACTGCTGGTCGAGCGCAACTTGCGCGGTCTGCAAACACTGAGCACCGTCATCGCCGATCAGGAACCGATTGATCTGGCGCGGCATGAGCCGCTGCTGAACCGACTGCTCGGCAATTTGGCTGAGGTCTTCACCATCATCATCATCGATGCCGACGGTTACGCTGTCGCTGGCGCACCAGCGGTTTTCCCGGACGGCGTCCGGGTGGCAGATGCGCGGCAGTACTATGGCGATCGGGATTACTTCATTGAAGCCAAACAAAACCACCAACCGGTCGTGTCCTACGGCATTGTGGGCCGGCGCATGAACAAGGAACCGTTATTGTCACTGGTGGCGCCGATTCTGGATCGCAACAATCAATTTCGTGGCCTGATTCTCGGCAATCTGCCGCTGCGTCGCTTGCAGGCGATTTTTCTGGCCGCTGAAAATGACTACCGGCTCGCCGCCGTGTTGTATGACCGGAAAAAGCAGGTGCTGTACAGCTCGCCGTCGCTGTCATTGCCAGCACTGAGTTCACTGTCGGATCACAGTTTGCTCGCCCATGCCGAACGCGCCCGTCTGCCGAGTTCGCTCGGCATGGGTGATGACCTCCGGCCGCTGCTCTGGCAAGGCAAGCTGCTGCAACAATCAAGCAGTCCGATCGGTGGCGGCATGATCCTGCTGTTTGACACCAACAGCAATGTGCTCAGTCTCGCACGCAGCAGTCTCATCACTTTGCTGGTGCTGTTTGGCCTCATCCTGTTGGCGCGGGAACGCGCTCGCCATCACGGACGGCGACTGCTGACACCGCTGCTCGATCTGCATCGCCATCTGCAACAACTCAATCCGGCGGATGTGCACCGGCAACAGCCGCTGGATATCCGCTCCGGGCTGACCGAGATCACCGATCTGGTGCGCAGCATCAACGGCATGATGATCCGCATTGCCAAGAACCGACTCGAATCGGATTGGGCCATCGCGCAAAAAGACGCCTTGAATGCCGACCTCGATCGGCGCATTGCCGAGCGCACCGAACAACTCGCCAGCAAAGCCGCCGAACTGGAAAAGCTTTCCATCACCGATGCGCTGACCGGCTTGTACAACCGCCGGCATCTGACCGCCGAACTGCATCAGGAATGGGAACGCCACGTCCGCAACGGCACCCGCTTCGCGGTGCTACTGTTCGATGCCGATCATTTCAAGTCGGTCAACGATCGTTACGGCCACCCGGTTGGCGATGAAGTGTTGCGCCAGATTGGCCTCTGCCTGCGCGAGAAAATCCGCGGCATCGATCTGGCGGCCCGGTATGGCGGTGAAGAATTCGCCGTGTTGCTGCCCGGCATTGATGCCAGCCACGCCTTGGTGGTCGCCGAACGGATCCGGCTCGGCCTCGCCGCGCTGACCATCGACACCGAGCTCGGTCCGCTGCAGTTCACGGTCAGTATCGGCATCAGCGACAGCGAAACGCCGGGCCTGCACGATGCCGATTCACTGTTGCAACGTGCCGACCAGGCGCTCTATCAGGCCAAGCAAAGCGGCCGCAACCGCTCCATCATCTGGCGCGCGGTCAGTGCTGGCGAACCGTCCGCATCAGCAGGGCCTGCTTGATCCGAATCAGCGTGGCGCAGATCCGGCGTGGCATAATGGTCGCCCTCGCCGCCCACCTTCGATTTCCAGACCATGACCCGGCCGACACTCTTTGGCAGCTTGACCGCTGAACAATTCCTGCGCGACTACTGGCAGAAAAAACCGCTGCTGATCAAGGGCGCATTTCCAGCCGATCTGGCGGCGATCACGCCGGAGGAACTGGCCGGTCTCGCGATGGAAGAAGACGTCGAATCACGGCTGGTCCAGCACGATCCGGCCAGCGGTCAGTGGCAGCTGCAACACGGTCCGTTCAAAGCCAGCACGTTCAAGAAGCTGCCGAAAGAAAACTACACGCTGCTGGTGCAGGCCGTCGATCACTGGGTGCCGGAAGTGGCCGCCATTCGCCATGCCTATGACTGCTTCCCGCAGTGGCGCTTTGACGACGTCATGGTCAGCTACGCGGTCAAAGGTGGCGGCGTCGGACCGCACACCGATCAATACGACGTGTTTCTGGTGCAGGGACTCGGTCGCCGGCGCTGGCAAGTCGCCGATGCCAGCATCACTGTGATTCAGAATCCAGCGGTCAAGGCCTTGCGGCAAGTCGAGCCATTCGAAGCCAGCATCGACGTCATCGTCGAACCCGGCGATGTCATGTATGTGCCGCCGGGTGCGCCGCACTGGGGTACCGCCATCGAGCCCTGCCTGACCTATTCGGTGGGCTTCCGGGTGCAATCGCAGGCCGACATCCTGACCCGCCTTGCCGAGTGGATGGTCGAGAACCATGTCGACGGCAAACGCTTTGCCGATCCGGATCTGCAACCCGCCACCGACACCGCGTTGATTCCGGCAGTGACGCAACAGAAAGTGCGCGACATGATGCTGGAGCTGGTGCAGCAACCGGCCTTGGTCGAACGCGCGTTCGCCTGTCTGGTGAGTCAGACTCGTGTACCACTCGAATGGCTGGAAGATGAACTCAGCGAAAGCAAACTGAAAACCCTGCTGAGCAAAAAGAAAGTGCTGCAAAAGCATGATGATGCCCGCTTTGCCTGGTTCGCCGGTAGCGATGGCCGCGTGCATGTGTTTGCCAACGGTGAAGAGTTGGAAGTGGGCAGCTTGCGCTCGGAATCGGCGGCGTTTCTGTGCAACGCCCGTGTCATTGATGGCAGCGCGTTGAATCAATTTGCCGATGACTTGGCCTTTTTGCCGACTCTGACTATGCTGGTCAATAGAGGGGCTTTTCTCCTCTAGCGTTTGTTGTGTCCGGAATGGCGAGCAACACCGGCGCTGACGGGCAGCGGTCACAATGCTTGCGGGTCATCGGCAATCAGTTCAGGAGAACGGATGGAGCCGCGCTTTCGCATCTTGCGCTGCAGCTGGCGTGATCACGGCGCCCTGCTGGCACTCGTCCGGCAGAAAGTGTTTGCGGTCGAGATGCGGATTGCCCCGGAACATGATCAGGATGGACGCGATCCGGGCAGCTTCCACGTGCTGGCCGTTGCGGAAGACGGCGCCCCGGTCGGCGCCGGTCGACTGGAGCCCAACGGCACCATCGGCCGCATTGCCGTGCTGATGCCTTGGCGCCAACACGGCGTTGGCTCGGCACTGCTTGAGGAGCTCATTGCCATCGCCCTCGAGCGCGGGCAACAACAGGTCACGCTCGCTGCCCCCATCACCGCTCAAGGCTTTTACGAAACCCATCAGTTTCAAGCTGCCGGCTGCGTCTATATGGAAGCCGGTATTCCACATCGGACCATGCGGCTTGCCTTGGGCGCCCCGCGTCAGGCCCGACCGCAGCATCTGGCCTCTTGATCACCGCGTTTCAGCGGTTCGCCGTCACCCGCTGTCCTGCAACACAAAGCCCGGCAATGCGCTGCACACGATGCAATCGATGACGTTCAGTGGTGGCAAATGCCTGTCATCGACGGTTCACGCCGTTGCGTTGTCGGGGTGCTCCGAGCTGCGCAGGTCAGCGCGACCGGGAACTGCCGCTAGCTCGCGCTCGACGTCCTCCAGCGGCAGAATGGACAACAGTCCGGAAACCAATGCGGACGCCTGCTGCACGGTTTCAGGGGCATAGCCCTGCAAAGCCCGTTCAATGACGGCATCAGCCAACGGTGGTTGCGATTCGTTCATGGCGGCAATTGCAGATTTGCAGACGAGTGAACAACGTTACACTGGTGCAGGTCTGCTACCATCGAACCACGTCTCAAGTTTGCAAGCCGAGCTCATGTCCGACACCCTGGAAAGCCAGCTCAATGCCGCCAGATTGGGCGAGACCGCCGATTTTGCCTTGCACACCAGCACCGATAATCGGCTGGCCGCACTGCGCTTGATCAGCCAGGCCCAGCGCCATCTCTATTTGTTCAGCCGCGATCTGGACCCGCGCGTACTTGATGACGCCGACATCAGCCATGCTTTCAGCGCCTTGGCGCGACGCCATCGCAGCAGCCACGCCCGTCTGCTGGTTGCCGATGTCGGCCCGGCCCAGCGCAATGGCCACCGCTGGCTGGAGCTGGTGCAGCGCTTGAGCAGCAAAATTGATGTCCGGATCATTCATGAGGATCACCAGCACCATCCGTTCAGCTTCATGGTGGTGGATCAGAATGGCCTGCTCTACCGCAGCAATTCCGCCGAGTTTGCCGGCGAGGTGCATTTTCACGCACCGCTGCCGTGTCTGGAAAAACTGAAATTTTTTGACGAGGTCTGGCAAATCAGCCGGCCGGCTTCCGAGTTGCGCCGGCTCTTTATTTGAACTCACCTGTTTGACCTGACTGATTTGAACTGATTTGTTTGAACCGACCGCCAACACGGGCTGGATAACACTGACTGGATGGGAGATCGGATTGTGTTGCGCGCCATTCTGACGCTCTTGTTGTTGACCATGAGTCTGCTGGCGAGCGCCAACGAGCGCAGCCTGCGCATCGTCGAACTGCGCTATTCGCTGGCGACGCCGGTGCTGGAAATCCTGCGCCCGCACTTGCCGGCCGGCGCCGGTGCCAGCGCGGTTGACAACAAACTGCTGCTGAACCTGACCGACAGCGAATGGGCACAGGTGCAGAACGTCATCGGTCAACTCGACAAGCCGCCGGTGCGGCTGTTGGTGTCGGTGCAATGGCAACAGCAACAGGAAAGCACCGACACATCGGCAAATGCCAATGTCACGATCGACAATGACGGCGCCCGCGTCAGCGCTGGTGGTGTCTATCAAACCCAAAGGGATGCGGATCGCAACCTGCAGCAGGTGCATACGCTGTCGGGACAAACCGCATTCATACACACCGGCACCGATATTCCCGAACTCACGCTGCATTTGTCGACCCGCGGCCAGTTGATCACCAGCAATCAATACCGGGAAAGTGGTCGCGGTTTTTATGTCTTGCCGGTAGTGCAAGGCGACAAGGTGCTGGTGCGGGTCAATCCGCGCGAACGTGTACCGGTCACCGCAGAGGACGGCAGCCTGCATATCAGCGTGCTGGAAACCCAGGTGCAAGGTCCGCTCGGCGAATGGTTGCCACTGGCAGCGGTGCAACGCGCTGGCGACAGCACCTGGCAAACCCGGCGCGGCGATTGGCGGGTCCAGATCAAGATCGACAAGCTGCCGTAAATCAGTAGCGATTCTGACAGTCGTCTGCGGTGAAACTGCTTTGTTCGCTGACAACGCTCCGTTACCATGGCGGCCCGACCGGGAGCCGCCATGAGCCTCACTGACCAGCACGCTTTTTCTCCAGCGCCCGCGACCAACGCCCGCCAGGAATTGTCGGCACTGATCCGCATTGCAACACCTGCCGTGGCCGCGCAACTGGCAACCATGTCGCTCGGCACCGTCGATACCATCATGGCCGGTCATCTGGGGCCGGATGCACTCGCCGCCGTTGCAACCGGCGTCAACCTGATCAGTCCGTTGATGCTGTTCATTCTCGGCGTGTTTCTAGCACTTAACCCGATCAGCGCCCAATACCATGGCGCCAAAAACGTCAGTGCGGTCGCCGCCAGCATACGCAGCGGTCTGTGGTTTGCGATCCTGATCAGCGTGCCGGTGTTCTTGCTCTGGCGCGAACTCGGCGTGGTACTCGATTGGCTCAATGTCGAAGCCAGCGTTCGGCCAACCGCCATCGAGTACATCAAAGCCTTGTCATGGGGTACGCCCTTTTTCTGGCTGTACCTGAGCCTGCGTTTCAGCAATGAAGGACTGTTTGCCAACAAGGCGGTGATGACCTGTGCGTTTCTGGCGGTGCCGATCAACGCCTTTCTGAACTGGCTGTTGATGTATGGCAACCTCGGCGCACCGAAACTCGGTGCTGTCGGCGCTGGCTATGCCACCAGCCTGACCTGGATGCTGATGTTTCTGTTCATGCTCGCCTACACCCTGCGCGCCAAACGGCATGCCGCACTCCGGCCATTTTTGCACTGGCAGAAACCGCAGTGGCCGCAGATCGGTGAAATCGCCCGGCTCGGTGTGCCGATGGGGTCGGCGTTCGCATTGGAAGTGCTGATGTTCGCGATGATCGGTTTGATGATGGCGACTTACAGCACAACCATTATTTCAGCACACCAGATCGCCCTTAATTACGCGTCGCTGACGTTCATGATCCCGCTTGGCATCGCAAACGCCATCACGGCGCGCGTGGGCTTTGCCGTTGGCGCCGGTTCTCCGGCTGCGGTGCGTCGCGCTGGCTGGATCGGGATTGGCTTTGCCGCCGCGATTGCGCTGCTTTCCACTGGCAGCATGTTGCTGCTGCCCGAACACATCACCGGTCTGTACAGCGATGATCAGGCCGTGCAACAGATGGCGATCAGTTTTCTGTCGCTGGCAGCGATTTTCCAATTGTCCGATGCCTTGCAGGTGACCGCGTCAGGAGCATTGCGTGGCCTGAAAGACACCCGTTATCCCATGCTGATCAGCATGGTGGCATACTGGGTCGTCGGCTTTCCGACCGGCTGGCTGTTGGCACAGTACAGCAGGCTCGGGCCAGCCGGTTATTGGGCCGGCATGATCGCCGGTTTGACGCTCGCGGCAGTATTGTTGAATTGGCGATTCTGGCGCCGCTCGCGGCACTGGCATCGTCCGTTTGCCGACGACACAGCGACCACACCGCACACCGCTCACCCCGCTCAGGAACAGGCATGATGCACCGTTTCCTCAGGCCCGCCGTGCTGCTGCTGATTGGCAGCCTGGTAGCCTGCTCGCCATCGGAAGGACCGAAACGACTTGAAGCCAGTTACAGCGCAGAAGAAAAATCAATTGCGCAGTTGCAGGCCGATCTCAGCGCGGGCACCGTCACGTCGGTGCAGCTGGTGGAACATTACCTGCTGCGTATCGCCACCCTGGATCGCAACGGCCCGCAGCTGAACAGCGTACTGGCCTTGAACCCGGACGCGATGACAATCGCCCAGGCGCTCGATGCCGAACGCGCCAGCAAAGGTCCGCGCGGGCCGTTGCATGGCGTCCCGCTCTTGCTGAAAGACAATATCGAATCAGCCGATCTGCTGCCGACCACGGCCGGCTCGCTGGCCTTGCAAGACAATGTGACCCAGCGCGATGCACC
>CAMLKQ010000061.1 GCA_946480585.1 uncultured Kangiella sp. | reverse complement strand
CGCGGTAACCAAAATCGTGTGCTCCCACTGTGCCGACAACGAACGATCCTTGGTCACGACGGTCCAGCCATCTTTCATTAATGAAGTATGGCGTTTGCCCGCGTTGATCATGGGCTCGATGGTGAAGCACATGCCTTCTTTCAGTTCCATGCCGGTGCCGGCACGGCCGTAGTGCAGGATTTGCGGGTCTTCGTGGAAAATCGCGCCGATGCCATGGCCGCAGTATTCCTGCACCACCGAATAACCGGCCCCTTCCGCATGCTGTTGAATCAGCGCGCCGATGTCACCGATGCGGGTGCCGGGTTTGACGATGGCAATCGCTTTGTAGAGGCATTCCTGGGTAATGCGGATGAGTCGCTCGGCTTGAATGCTGGGCTTGCCGATGACGAACATCTTGCTGGTGTCACCGTGGTAACCATCTTTGATCACGGTGATGTCGATGTTGATGATGTCGCCGTCTTTCAGTTCACGCTCGTTCGGAATGCCGTGGCAGACGACGTGGTTGACCGAGGTGCAGATCGATTTCGGAAAACCGTTGTAATTGAGCGGCGCCGGAATGGCGTTCTGCACATTGACGATGTAGTCATGGCAGATTTTGTTCAGCTCGTCGGTGCTGACCCCTTTTTTGACGTGCGGCTCGATCATCTCGAGCACTTCGGCGGCGAGGCGGCCGGCAACACGCATTTTTTCTTGTTCGGCAGGGGTCTTGATGGTGACGGTCATTGGTGGTCTCGTTACTCGCTAATTCAGAAAAAAAGGTTTTGTAGGAGCGGCCTTGGCCGCGCTTCTCGCCACCAATCCAGTGATCAAGCCATCGCGGCCAAGGCCGCTCCTACGGGTAAAGTCCTGCGCCGCTCAGTCTTTCGGCAGCTCAAACCGGAATTCCGGCCGGCCGGTCAGCGACAGGTGCAGGCGCGGTGTTTGACTCGCCAGCACCAGCTGCAGCCGGCCGAGCATTATAAAGAAGGCGGAGCCGGTTAGCCGGGCGCCGCGTTTCTGGTGCGAACGCAGGCTGGCGGCGTTGAAGACGCTGATCCGGCTGACCGACCAGCGGGCGCCTTCGCGGTACAGCACGGCATTGGCTTCGTCCCAGAGCTGGGCGAACAGCCGGGTCACCCGGTACTTGGGCGCTACATAGACGTCGTAGTCCCAGACCAGCTCCGCGAGCTCCAGCCGGTAGTCGCAGCGGGCATCGTCTTCGGGGTAGTGAGTGTTTGCTAGCCAGAGAAAGGCTGCGATCTCACCATTTTTGAACGCGGCCAGGCAGCGGTCGCCGCGATCAAATCGGGCCCGGACAATGGCTTCCTTGCGGTCTTCGACCATTAGGGCCGGCTCAAAACTGGTCAGCCAGCGGAACTCGACGCCAGTCGCCGGCGCCACCGAACGCTGGTCCGGGATGGGCTGGTAGGCGAAACGATAGGCGGTCAGCTTGCCGCCAACGCGCTTCCAGAGCTTGTGAAACAGGTAAAGCAGGGCCGGGCCGGTGCCGAGTTCGGCGCGCAGTGCGATCCATTTGCTGAGCGGTGAGGCCATTCCTTATAAGTGTCCGTCGTCCTTGAAGCAGGGGCGGCAGTGTTTCAGCGCGGGCCGGCGGGGTCAAGCGCCCCGGCCGCTGCGCCGTCCGGCGCTGGTTTGCGTTGAGCCGGACCGGCGGCTTGTGGTATAAAGCGCACCCCGCGCCGGGACCCGGTTTGTGCGATGAGCACAAGCATGGCCCGCGACGCGGTATACCCCACACGCGACTCCACCAATTTCTGACCCGGGTCCTGCTTGCAGGCGGCCAGAAAGGAGCGCGGAGGCCCAACCCGACTCTCAATGAGGTCTACTATGGCTCGCGTCACTATGCGTGACATGATCCAGGCTGGCGTGCACTTCGGTCACCGCACCCGGTTCTGGAACCCGAAAATGAAACAGTACATTTTCGGTTCGCGTAACAAAATCCACATCGTCAACCTCGAGCACACCCTGCCGATGTTCCAGGATGCGCTGAATTTCCTCGGCGGCATCGCGGCCAAGCGCGGCAAGATTCTGTTCGTCGGCACCAAGCGTGCTGCCGCTGACGTCGTTGCGGCCGAAGCCAAGCGCTGCGGTCAGTACTACGTCAACAACCGTTGGCTCGGCGGCATGCTGACCAACTTCAAAACCGTTCGCCAGTCGATCAAGCGTTTGAAAGATCTGGAAGCGATGGCCGCTGACGGCACCTTCAACAAGCTGACCAAGAAAGAAGCGCTGATGCGTCAGCGCGAAATGGAAAAGCTGGAAGCCTCGCTGGGCGGTATCAAGGACATGGGCGGTCTGCCGGACGTCTTGTTCGTGATCGACACCGACCATGAAAACATTGCGATTTCGGAAGCCCGCAAGCTGGGTATCCCGGTCGTTGCCGTGGTTGATACCAACTCGAATCCGGACGGCGTGGACTACGTCATCCCGGGTAACGACGACGCCATTCGCGCCATCGAGCTGTACCTGCGCAACGTTGCTGACGCCATCATCGAAGGCCGTCAGAGCGCCCCGCACGCGGAAGAGCGTGTTGCCGACGAGTTCGTCGAAGAAGCACCGGCTGCTGCCGCTGCCGACGACGAAGCCTAATCGGCTGGCGTTGCAAGACGCGCTGTGAAAAAGGGGGCTCATGGCCCCCTTTTTTGAATACGAGTTTGTCTTTCCGATCAGCCACGCTGCTGATCCTTTGCAAGAGGATTTTCCCATGGAAATCACTGCTTCCCTGGTCAAAGAACTGCGTGAGCGCACCGGCGCCGGCATGATGGAGTGCAAGAAAGCACTGCAAGAAGCCAATGGCGACATCGAGCTGGCCATCGACAACATGCGCAAGTCGGGCGCGGTCAAAGCGGCCAAGAAAGCCGGCCGTATCGCCGCTGAAGGCGTCATCGTCGGTCGCGTTGCCGGCGGCGAAGCCGTGCTGGTCGAAGTGAACTGCGAAACCGATTTCGTGGCCAAGGACGTCAATTTCGTTGCGTTCGCCAACGCCGTTGCCGACGCCGCGCTGAGCAGCAAAGCTGCTGACGTGGCCGCGCTGAACGACGTCAAGCTGCCGGAAGGCGAGTCGGTCGAAACGACCCGCGCCAACCTGGTCGCCAAGATCGGCGAGAACATGACCGTGCGCCGTCTCGGCCGCATGACCGGCGACAAGCTGGCGTTTTACAGCCACGGCGGCCGCATCGGCGTCGTGGTCGCGCTGTCGGGCGGTGACGAAGAGCTGGCCAAGCAGATCGCCATGCACATCGCGGCGGCCAAGCCGCTGGTGGTCAGCCCGGAGCAAATGCCGGCCGCTGAAGTCGCCAAAGAGCGCGAAATTGCTGCGGCCCAGGCTGCCGAATCGGGCAAGCCGGCCAACATCGTCGAGAAGATGGTCGAAGGCCGTGTGAACAAGTTCCTGAGCGAAAACAGCCTGATCGGCCAGCCGTTCGTCATGGACACCAACACCACCGTTGGCAACCTGCTGAAGAGCAAAGGCGCGGTCGCTGCCGGCTTCTTCCGCTGGGAAGTGGGCGAGGGCATCGAGAAGGCCGAAGACAACTTCGCTGCCGAAGTCGAAGCCATGAAAGCCGCCGCCATCGGCAACAAAGCCTGATCGCCTGTTGTTGAAGCTCCCGGCCGGGAAGCCGGTCGGGGCAGGCAAAGTCCGGGATTTGTGGCAGAATCCCGGCGCAACCCAACCCCTCTCCCTTGTTGAGAGGGGTTGGCGTAATCAGGGTTTGGAAATCTTTCCGTCCCTGTTGCCACGACTGCTGAATGACGAGCCGCACGCGCACGCTGCCGGCTCGCCCTGACCGACCCGAACCGAGGACCGCCATGACCGAATCGACCGAGCAGCTTCCCTACAAACGCATCTTGCTGAAACTCTCGGGCGAAGCCCTGATGGGCAACGAGTCGTTCGGCATCGACCCGACCGTGTTGGATCGGATGGCGGCGGAAGTGAAAGCGGTTCGGCAATTGGGCGCCCAGGTCGGCATCGTCGTCGGCGGTGGTAACCTGTTCCGCGGTGAGCGGCTTGCCAAAGCCGGCATGAACCGCGTCGCTGGCGACCACATGGGCATGCTGGCGACGGTAATGAACTCGCTGGCCATGCAAGACGCGCTCGAGCGCATCAAGCAGCCGACCCGGGTGATGAGCGCGGTGGCGCTCGCCGGCGTTTGCGAAGATTACGATCGCCGTTTTGCCATTCGCTTCATGGAAGCTGGCAATGTGGTGATTTTCTGCGCCGGTACCGGCAATCCGTTTTTCACCACCGACACGGCAGCGGTGCTGCGCGGCATCGAGATCGAAGCTGATCTGATCCTGAAAGCGACCAAAGTGGACGGGGTCTACTCGGCCGACCCGATGAAGTTTCCGGAAGCCGTGCGCTATTCACGGCTGTCCTACACCGAAGCGCTGGAGCGTGAGCTGGGCGTGATGGATCTGACGGCGTTCTGTCTGGCACGCGATCACAACAAGAAAATCCGCGTGTTCAACATGAACAAGGCGGGCGCGCTCGCCAGCGTGCTCAAAGGTGCTGACGAAGGCACCCTGATCGAAAAGTAATCGGGCGCCGCGCCGACGCACATTTCCGTTTTCGAGAAAGCTTGCCGGAACCCGCCACGGTATCCGGCACGAAAATCAGTAAGGGAGACGACCATGACCATTGCCAACATCAAAACCGACGCGCAAACGCGCATGGCCAAGTCCGTTGAGTCGCTGAAAGGCAACCTGGGCAAGATCCGCACCGGCCGCGCCCATCCGTCGCTGCTTGAGCACATTCATGTCAATTACTACGGCAGCTCGGTGCCGTTGCAGCAAGTCGGCAACGTCAACGTGCAAGACTCGCGCACGCTGGTCATTCAGGCGTTCGACAAAGGCGCGATCCAGCCGATCGAAAAAGCCATTCACGAATCCAATCTGGGTTTGAATCCGCAAACCGCCGGCCAGACCATCCGGGTGCCGCTGCCGCCGCTGACCGAAGAGCGCCGCAAGGAGCTCGCCAAGGTCGTCAAGGGCGAAGGTGAGAACGCCAAGGTTGCCATTCGCAACGTCCGTCGCGATGCCAACGAAGCGCTGAAGAAGCTGCTCAAGGACAAGGCGATCACCGAAGACGAAGAGCGGAAAGCGCAGGACGACGTCCAGAAAATCACCGATGGCAAAATCGCCGAAGTTGACAAGCTGCTGGCCGAAAAAGAGAAGGAACTGATGTCGGTGTAATCGCGCCCGCGATTACCCGCCGCAGTTTTTTCGGAGGCGCAGTTCTTGTCTTCCACTTCCGCCAATCAGGCTGCTGACAGTCTGGTGCCGCAGCACATTGCCATCATCATGGATGGCAATGGCCGCTGGGCGAAAAAGCGTAGCCTGCCCCGCGTTGCCGGCCACAAGGTCGGCATGGAGCGGGCGCGCGACATCACCGAAGCCGCTGGCAAACGCGGCGTCCGTTCGCTGACCTTGTTCGCGTTCTCATCGGAAAACTGGCAACGGCCGCTCGAAGAAGTCAGTTACCTCATGGAACTGTTCGTCACCGGGCTGGAGCGTGAAGCAAAAGCGCTGCACAAGAACGGGGTCCGCCTGCGGGTCATCGGTGATCGCTCGCGTTTTGCCGAAAAACTGCAGCAGCGCATGGCCGAAGCCGAAGCGATGACCGCCGGCAACACGGCACTGACCTTGAACATTGCCGCCAACTACGGTGGTCAATGGGACATCGTACAGGCGGCCAATCAGGCGCTGCTCGCCAAGCGCGCCGCCCATGACGCGTCGCCGCTGCAGGAAGCCGAGCTCGCCCGCTACCTGTGCCTCGCCGATCAACCGCCGCTGGATCTGCTGATCCGCACCGGCGGCGAAGTGCGCATCAGCAATTTCCTGCTCTGGCAGGCGGCCTATGCCGAACTTTATTTTTCTTCCGCGTTGTGGCCGGATTTTGGTGCTGATGAGCTCGATGCCGCGATCGCGGATTTCCGGCAACGTCAGCGCCGCTTTGGCAAAACCGGTGAACAAGTGACAGGGGACAGCTGATGCTAATGCAACGGGTCATCACGGCGTTGCTGTTGCTGCCGCTGGTTCTGGCGCTGGTATTTTTGTTGCCGCTGCCGGCGTTCGCCATCGCGGTTGCCGCCATTCTGGTGCTCGGTGCCCGCGAGTGGGGCCGCTTCACCAGTGCGGAAAAAACAGCGCCGCTGACCGCCATGCTGAGTTACCTGGGCTGCGCCATCGTGTTGTGGCAGCTGTCGCCGCCGTTTGATTTCTGGCCCAGTTTGAGTTGGCCGACTTGGCTGTGGACCGCTGACAATCTGCCGCTGTTGGTGTTGGCGGCGGCGGTGCTGTTTTGGTGTTTCAGTCCGCTGCTGCTGTGGCTGTATCCGGCGCGCGCAAACTGGTGGCGCGCGTCGCAAGGTGGCCGGCAAGCGCTCGGTGTGTTGTTGCTGCTCGCGACCTGGATAGCCTTGGTCAGTTTGCGCAAGATCGGCAATCTGCAGGATCCGCTGAAAGGCGCGCTGGTGATTTTCTATGTGCTGTTGCTGGTCTGGGCCGCCGACGTCGGCGCCTATATCGCCGGCAAGGCGTTCGGCAAACACAAACTGGCACCGTCGGTGAGTCCGGGCAAAACCTGGCAAGGGTTCTTCGGTGGTCTGTTGCTGGCGCTGGTGATTGGCCACTTCGCCGCACCGCTGTTTGGCTTGTCGAGCAATTCCGAATGGGGATTCCGCGCGCTGGTGCTGGTCACGATCATTGCCTCGGTGGTCGGCGATCTGATGGAAAGCTTGTGCAAGCGCGAGGCCGGCATCAAGGACAGCGGCACACTGTTTCCCGGTCACGGCGGCATGCTGGATCGCATTGACAGCTTGATGGCAGCCGCGCCGGTGTTTGCCCTCGGCGCCTTGTTGCTGGAGCTGCGCTGATGCAACGGTTGGTTGTGCTCGGCAGCACCGGTTCGATTGGTCTGTCGACCTTGGATGTGGTGGCCCGGCATCCTGACCGTTTCTCGGTATTTGCCTTGGCGGCGAATCGCAGTGCGGACCGCCTGTTCGAACAGATTCGCCAATTCCAACCGCGTTATGCCGTGTTGGTAGACGATACCGCTGCCGCCGCATTGCAACAGCGCGTGCAACAGGCCGGCTTGGCCACCGAAGTCTTGGCTGGCGTGTCGGCGCTGGCTGAAGTTGCCGCGGCCGCAGACGTGGATACGGTGATGGCCGCGATTGTCGGTGCTGCCGGTTTGTTGCCGACATTGGCTGCCGCCAAAGCCGGCAAGCGTATCCTGCTCGCCAACAAAGAAGCGCTGGTGATGTCCGGACCGTTGTTCATGCAGGCGGTGCGTGAAAACGGCGCGGTGTTGCTGCCGATCGACAGCGAGCACAACGCGATTTTCCAATGTTTGCCAGCGCCCGGTCATGAGCGCGATTTGCGTGGTGAACGCAGCCTGCGCGCCAACGGTGTCGAAAAAATTCTGCTGACGGCATCCGGCGGGCCGTTCTTGCGCCGTGAACTGCACGAACTGGCGCACGTCACGCCCGATCAAGCCTGCGCGCATCCAACCTGGAACATGGGCCGAAAAATTTCGGTCGATTCGGCCACCTTAATGAACAAGGGCCTCGAAGTGATCGAAGCCTGTTACTTGTTCAACGCTGATCGCGTGCAGGTCGATGTGGTGGTGCATCCACAAAGCATCGTGCACAGCTTGGTGCGTTACGTGGACGGTTCAGTGCTGGCGCAAATGGGCAATCCGGACATGCGCACGCCGATTGCCCATGCCATGGCGTGGCCCGAGCGCATCGGCGCCGGTGTTGCACCGCTGGATCTGACCCAGATTGGCAGACTGGAATTTCTCCCGGCCGATGTGACTCGTTTCCCCTGTCTGGCGTTGGCGTACCAGGCCTTGGCCGCCGGTGCCAGTGCGCCGGCGGTGCTCAATGCCGCCAATGAAGTCGCGGTCGAGGCCTTTCTTGCTGGACGCCTGCGCTATACCCGTATCGCCCCGGTGATTGTCGAGACCTTGCAACATTGTCCTGCGCCGCCGGTCGAAACGCTGGACGCGCTACTCGCCATTGATGCCGAGGCGCGCCGCATTGCGATGCAGCAGGTAGGAGTTCAGTCGGCATGATCGAATGGTTGTGGAATGGCTTGTTTCTGATCATCACCATCGGGGTATTGGTGACGGTGCATGAGTTCGGCCATTTCTGGGTGGCGCGCCGACTGGGTGTGAAAGTGCTGACTTTCTCGGTCGGTTTCGGCAACGCCATCTGGAAACGGATCGGCAAGGATGGCGTCGAGTATCGCATCGCGGCCATTCCGCTCGGTGGCTACGTCAAAATGCTCGACGAGCGCGAAGCCGATGTGCCGGCTGAGCTCGCACCGCAGGCGTTCAACCGGGCGTCAGTCTGGACTCGCATTGCGGTGGCGAGCGCCGGCCCAATCGCCAATTTTCTGTTTGCCATTGTCGCTTTCGCGGCGATGTACATGGTCGGTGTCCGGGATTTGCGGCCGGTGCTCGGTGACATTGCGGCCGACAGCGCGGCCGGTCGTGCCGGACTGCAGGCCGGGATGGAAGTCGTCGCGGTTGATGACACCGCGGTCAGTTCGTGGGAAGAATTGACTTTCGCGCTGGTGGCCCGTGTCGGCAATGACGAACCGGTGCAGCTGCGAGTGCAAAATCAGGCGGCGAACGAGCGCTATTTGCTGCCGGCCGGGGCGATGAGTCTCACCGGTCATGAGGCGGATATCGCCGGTCATGTCGGCCTGCGCCCGCGGACGCCAGCTTGGCCGGCCGTGGTCAATTCCGTTGCCGAAGGCGGCCCTGCCGAGCGCGCCGGGGTTCAGGTTGGTGACCAGCTGACGCATTGGAATGACGAGCTGATTGCCAGCTTCCCGGCGCTGACGGAAAAGATAGCGGCCGCCAAGGGCAATACTGTTACACTCCGGCTGCTTCGGGATGGTCAGGAGCAGACGCTGCAACTGACGGTCGCCGAACAGGGCGGCAAAGGGGTGTTGGGTATCGGCTCGGTGCGGCCGACGGTACCGGATGACTGGTGGGTTACCTACCGACTCGGTCCGTTGGATGCAGCCGTCGCAGGCTGGCACAAGATGGTCGATACCACCGCCTTGGTCTGGGATGGTCTGGGCAAGCTCGTTACCGGAGCCTTGTCGCTGCAATCCCTCAGTGGTCCGGTCACCATCGCGCAGGGCGCGGGCGCAACAGCCGCGGCCGGCGCCGATCGATTTTTTTGGTTCTTGGGATTGATCAGCGTAAACCTTGGTCTCATCAACCTCCTGCCGATTCCGATGTTGGATGGCGGCCACCTGCTGTACTACGGGGTGGAAGTGGTGCGCGGCCGACCGTTGTCGGAGCGCGTGCAGGAATGGGGCCTGCGCATCGGATTGTCGCTGGTTGGCGCACTGATGCTCATCGCACTCTTCAACGATTTTGCGCGCCTGTAGCGAGCGGGCGGCTGGTGTAAACAGAACAATATGAAAACTCCGTTCAAGTGTTTGTCTCTGGCAGTTCTCCTGGCGCTCGGCGCCACCCGGACATTGGCAATCGAGCCATTTGTGGTGCAAGACATCGAGGTCCGCGGTTTGCAGCGGGTCGAGCTCGGTACGTTTTTCACTTACTTGCCACTGCGTGTCGGTGAAACCCTGGATGATGTCCGGGTGCCGCAAATCATCCGCAGCTTGTATCGGCAAGGCGCATTCGAGTCGGTCAAGCTCGAGCGGGATGGCAACAAACTGGTTGTGCTCATCGAAGAGCGTCCGACCATTTCCACCATCACCTTCGATGGCAACAAACAGATCAAAACCGAACAGCTGCTGGAAGGCCTGAAGCCGATGGGCTTCGCCAAAGGCGAAGTGCTGAATCCGGCCATGCTGACGCAAATCGTGCAGGAGCTGGAGCAGCAGTATTTCTCGCACGGCAAGTACAGCGTGCGCATCACCTACAAGACCATCAAATTGCCGCGCAATCGCGTCGATGTCCGGTTCAAGGTGGTGGAAGGCGACGCGGCGGTCATTGGTGGTATCAATATCGTCGGCAACCAGGTCTTCACCGATGAAGAGTTGCTGAAACAGTTTGAACTCACCACCGGCGGCTGGTTCAGCTTCTTCACCGACGACAATCAGTACGCCAAGGAAAAACTTTCAGGCGATCTGGAGAAGCTGCGCTCCTATTACATGGATCGGGGTTATCTCAAGTTCCAAGTGAGCTCTACCCAAGTCGCCATTTCGCCGAACCGGGAACAGATTTTCATCACCATCAATATCAATGAGGGTGAGCAGTACAAGATCAACGAGAT
>CAMLKQ010000060.1 GCA_946480585.1 uncultured Kangiella sp. | reverse complement strand
GCCGTATCGGAGCGGTATTGCCGGTAGTGTCGTGCCGGTGATGTCGGGATCAAGATATGTTGACAGTGGCGTAAGGGAAGTAATACTGCGAATGTCTGCTGCATCCATTGCGCCCACTGCTGCGCAATGGGTGCAGTTGGCTACGCCTTGAATATTGTTCATGAGCCAAGGATAACGGCAGCTTCCATGCGCACGGCAGCGCTACTGGTTCTTCTGATCACCGCCGGCTTGTTTCTGCTGCCGGCGCCCTTGCCGTTGGCGCTCGTCGGGCTGGCGGTACCCGCCGTGCTGCTGCTGTTTCGCCCGCATTGGCCGAGTCGCTGGCTTGGCATCTCGTTGCTGACGCTTGCGCTCAGCACCGCCCATTTTCATTGGCTGTTCAGCTGGCAGTTGCCTGAGTCGGATATTCAGCAGGATGTCCGTATCGAAGGACGCATTGTTTCCTTGCCGGAGGCGGGTGAGCGCAGTTTGCGTTTTCTGTTTGCCGTGGACCGTTATCGCGACGTCGCCGTGCCGCCATGGCAACCGGCGACCCTGCGCCTGTCCTGGTATGAGCCGAATGTTCAACCGCGCGTGGGTGAGCAGTGGCAATTCACGGTGCGGCTGAAACCACCGCGCGGCAGCGTGAATTTTCAGGGCTTTGATTACGAACGCTGGCTGTTCGCCCAGCATGTGCAAGCGACTGGTTACGTTCGCGAGCGGGCCGCACCGCAGCGGCTCGCTGAGGCCGGTGATGCCATGCTCGCGTCGTGGCGTCAGTCCTTGCGTGATCAATTGCTGGCGTTGCCCTTGCAACACGGTGCCGTCATTGCCGGTTTGAGTTTTGGTGCGGATGACGCCATCACGCCGGACGACTGGCGCTTGCTGCGCGATACCGGCACGACCCATCTGGTGGCCATCTCCGGCTTGCACATTACCTTGATTGCGTTGGTTGCGGGCCTGTTTGCCGCGGCGCTGTGGCGCGTGCTGCCGCGCTTGCCACTGTATTGGCCAGCGCCGTTGGTTGGCGTTGTCGTGGGCTTGGCGGCGGCGATTTTGTACAGCGCGTTGGCTGGTTTTGCGACGCCGACTTTGCGGGCCGTGCTGATGCTGGCGGTGGTTGCAATCGGCTGGTTGTGGCGTCGGCAGTTGCCGGTATCAAACAGCTTGGCCTTGGCGCTGGTGCTGACACTGTGGCTGGACCCGTGTGCCGTGCTGGAGCCCGGATTCTGGTTGTCATTCGGCGCGGTCGCCTTGTTGTTTTTGCTCGGTGCGGCGCGGCCCGTTGCGCGGCCATGGTGGTGGACGGCAATACGCGTCCAATTGTTGCTGTCATTGGCGTTGTTGCCGATGACCTTGTTGTGGTTTGGTCAGGCATCGCTGGTGGCGCCGCTCGCCAATTTGTTCGCGGTGCCCTGGGTCAGTTTTGTTAGCACGCCGCTGGCATTGCTCGGTTGTGCCTTGCTGTCATGGTCGCCAACATGGGCCGAGCTGCTGCTGAGACTCTGTGACTGGTCGCTTGAGCTGTTCTTCGTCTGGCTGCGCCATTTGGCCGAGTGGCCACTGGCGAGCTGGCAGCCCGCGCAGCTGTCGTGGCCGGCAACGTTGATGCTGATTCTGGCGGCGGTTCTGCTGGTCGCACCGTGGACGCCGTGGCGCCGGCTGTTGCCGCTGCTGCTGCTGATACCGGTGCTGGAATGGACGTTCCCGGCGCGACCGGAGGCACGGCTGACCATGCTTGATGTCGGCCAAGGCACGGCGTTGATGCTGGAGTCTGGCGACGCCGTGATGGTCTACGACGTCGGTCCGCGCGGCGAGCGCTTCGATGCCGGCGAAATGATCGTGTTGCCGGCGTTGCGCGCCGCTGGTTGGCAGACGCTGGATCTGCTCTGGCTCAGCCATGCCGACAATGACCATGCTGGCGGCGCCCGAGCGCTGCTGGCTGGCTTGCCGGTGCAACGCCTGCTGGCCGGTGAGTCAGTGCCAGAGTTGCCAACTGACGTGCCGGTGATGCCGTGCCAACAGGGTCAGGTGATACCGGTGGGTGCGGCATCGGTGAGGCTGTTGCATCCGGTTGCCGGCGTTTCCGAACGCAAATCGAATGATCGTTCCTGCGTCGTGTTGATCGAGCTTGCCGGCCAGCGGATTCTGCTGGCCGGCGACGTTTCCGCTGAAATCGAGGCACGCTTGCTGTTGTCCGCGCCAGCGGCCCTCAAGGCCGACATCGTGCTGGTGCCCCACCATGGCAGTGCCAGCTCGTCGTCGCCGGCCTTTGTCGCGGCCGTGGCGCCGCGTTGGGCGCTGGTCAGCGCCGGCTACCGCAATCCGCATCGGCACCCGCGGCCGGAGGTCGTCGAGCGCTTTCGTGCTGCCGGCGCCACGATTCTGAACACGGCCGAGCAGGGCGCCGTGACGCTGTCATGGACGGACGGTGAGCCGGTGACCGTTGAGCTGGCGCGCCGTCCGGTCAGACTGTGGCGGCGTTCACTGCCTGCACCATGAGCCGGTCGGGCGGCTGCCGGTGGCGTGGTGGTTGTGCTAGAGTGGCGCCGCTTTGTAAGGGCTTGAATCTCAGGGGAAATTCTCGTGTTACAGCTGTTTACTGCCGGCGGTTGGGTGATGTACCCGCTGTTGCTGTTGTCCATCATTGCGGTCGGGATCAGCATTGAGCGATTTTGGGCACTGCGGACCTCGCGGATTGCCCCGAAGCACTTGGTCGGTCAGGTCTGGACCTGGATCCGCAAAGGCGAACTGACCCGCGAGCGCCTGAAGGAATTGCGTGCGCACTCACCGCTCGGTGAATTGCTGGCCGCCGGTTATGCGGTGCACAGCCAGGGCCGTGATGTGGTGAAGCAGAACATCAGCGAAGCCGGTCGCCGCACCGTGATCGAGATGGAGCGGTTCATGAACACGCTCGGTACCATCGCGATGGTGGCGCCGTTGCTGGGTCTGCTTGGCACCGTGCTCGGCATGATCAAAATGTTTTTTGCTGCCAATGCCAGCGGCATGGGCGATCCGAGTCAGCTCGCCGGCGGCATCGCCGAAGCACTGATCACGACGGCGATGGGTTTGTTTGTCGCGATTCCGACGACGTTCCTGTATCGCTGGCTGCATCGCCGTGTCGATGAGCTGGTTTGCCAGCTGGAAGTGGAAGCGACCAAGATGGTCGAGGCGCTGTTCCCGTCTTCCTTCCCGGATGCGCCGGCATCGGACAACAACGGTAAACGCTGATGCTGCTCGAACGCCGTCGTCATGGTCGGGAAGACTTCAACGTCAACCTGACCCCGCTGATTGATGTGATCCTGACGCTGATCATTTTTTTCATGGTCTCGACCAAATTCAATCGCGATACCGAGATGAAGATCAATTTGCCCGAGGCCGGTGTCAACCCGCTCGCGGTGACGGCACAAACGGAATCGGTCGAGATCACGGTCGATGCCTCGGGTAATTTCTTCGTCAATGCGCAGCCGCTGGTGAACAATCAGTTGGAAACCTTGAAATCGGCGGTCAAGTCCGTATCTCAGGGCAACAACCAACTGCCGATGGTCATCTCGGCGGATGGCAAGGCGCCGTATCAGGCGGTTGCCACCGCGATGGATGCCGCCGGTCAGCTGGGCTTCAGCAAGCTCACCATGGCGGCGCAAGCGCCGACGGAAAACTAATGTCCCCGCAACCGATTACAACGTCTTGGCAGGTGTACAAACGCCTGCTCAAGTACGTTCGGCCCTATTTGTGGATTTTTGCTCTCGGCGTCATTGCCAATACATTATTCGCCGCGGTAGACAGCCAGCTGATTCGCGCGCTCGAACCGGTCGTCGACAAGGGCTTTGTCGAGAAAGACCCGGCGTTTCTCGCCAAGATGCCGTATTACATCGTTTTCTTTATCTTGCTGAGAACGGTGTTCGGTTTTGTCTCCGATTACTGCATGGGTTTGGTAGGGCGAAACGTCATCCAGGATTTGCGGCAGGCCCTGTTCGACAAATACCTGCTGATGCCATCACGGTTCTTTGACGAACGGCAAACCGGCCTACTGATTTCCACCATCACCTATAACACCGATCGGGTTGGCACGGCGGCGACGGAAGCCATCAAGGACGTTGCCCGCGAAGGCGCGACACTCATCTTTCTTATCGGGGTGGTGTTCTACAACAGCTGGGAGCTCGGCGCGCTGTTCTTCGTTGGCGGTCCATTGATCGGCTGGGTGCTGAAAACCGCCTCGAAACGGTTCAAGCGCATTTCGCGCGGGCTGCAGTCCGCGATGGGTGAAGTCACCCAGGTCAGCACCCAGATGGTGCAGGGCATTCGGACGATCAAGACCTTTGGCGGTCAGCAGCAGGAAAGCCAGGCATTCAATCGGGCGTCGGACAGCAATCGCCGCTATTTGCTCAAATTGATTGTGACCAAATCGCTCAGTCAGAACCTCGTTTATCTGATTGCTGGTATCGCGCTGGCGGCAGTGTTCTGGGTGTCGGGCGCCTTGCTGATTTCTGGCAAATTGACTGCCGGAGCGTTCGTGGCTTCAGTTGCCGCCATGCTGGCCATTCAGAAGCCACTGAAAGTGCTGAGTCAGGTCAATTCGGTGTTGGCGCAGGGCATCACGGCGGCCCAGAGTGTGTTTGAGATGCTGGATCTGCCGAACGAGCAGGACCATGGCACCCGCAAATTGGAGCGCGCGCATGGCGATCTGCAACTGCGCGATCTGCGCTTTGCCTATCCGGGCAAAGAGCACGAGGTATTGAAAGGCGTCAGCTTCGACGTGCCGGCCGGCAAGACCATCGCGCTGGTCGGCCGCTCCGGCAGCGGCAAGTCGACCTTGGCGACCTTGCTGATGCGGTTCTATCAACCGACCAGTGGCGAGATCCGGCTGGATGGTGAGCCGGTTGAATCGTTCCTGCTGTCGGACTATCGCCGGCAGTTCGCCTTGGTGTCGCAGCAAGTCACACTGTTCAACGATACGGTGCGCAACAACATTGCCTACGGCGACATGAAAGGCGCCAGTGATGAGGCGATTATTCAGGCGGCGAAACTCGCCAATGCCTGGGATTTCATTGTTGCCATGCCAAAAGGGCTGGACACGATTGTGGGCGACAATGGCGTCAATCTGTCGGGCGGGCAACGGCAGCGCCTGGCAATCGCCCGGGCACTGCTCAAAGACGCGCCGGTGCTGGTGCTGGATGAAGCCACCTCGGCACTCGACAATGAATCGGAACGCTTGATTCAGTACGCGCTGGAAAAGCTGATGCGCAATCGCACGACGATTGTCATCGCCCATCGCTTGTCGACCATCGAGAAAGCTGATGAGATCTTGGTGCTGGATCAGGGCCGCATTATCGAGCAGGGCAGCCACCGTGAATTGATCGCTCGCAACGGTGAGTATGCCAAGTTGCACGCCATGCAATTCCGGGATGGCGAATCGGCATGAAGCTGGTCGAAGCGTGGTATGGCCCGCGCTGGCGGCTGAGTAGTTTGTGGCCGCTGCATTTGCTGATGCGCGCGCTGGTGGCGCTGCGTCGCAGCCTGTATCGCATGCGCTTGTTGCGCAGCGAGCATCCAGGTATTCCGGTCATTGTGGTCGGCAATCTCGCGGTAGGTGGTACCGGCAAAACGCCGCTGGTGCACTGGCTTGCCGACAGCTTGCGGGCGCAAGGTTGGCGACCCGGCATTGTCAGCCGCGGTTACGGTGGCAAGGCAGCGCAGTATCCGTGTGAAGTGCGAGCCGACAGTACCGCTGCCGAGGTCGGTGACGAACCGCTGCTGCTGAAGCAGTTGACGGGCGTACCGGTGGTGGTGGACCCGCAGCGTGTGCGCGCGGCGCGCTATTTGCGTGAAAGTGGCTGCGACATCGTGATCAGTGATGACGGCTTGCAGCATTACGCACTGCGTCGTGACATCGAGATTGTGGTCATCGATGCGGTGCGCCAGTTTGGTAATGGTTGGCTGTTGCCGGCCGGGCCGCTGCGTGAGTTGCCGGCACGGCTGCGCAGTGTGTCGCTGGTCGTTGGCAACGGCGCCAGCATTCCGGGCTTGGCACCTCACGAGATGCGCTTGGTGCCGCAGCAATGCCTGCCGGTTGCTGGCCGTGTTGAACCGAAACCCTTGTCCGCATTCATCGGCCAGCGCGTCCACGCTGTCGCCGGTATCGGTAATCCCGGCCGGTTCTTTGCCAGTTTGCGTGCCGCTGGTCTTCGTGTGATCGAACACCCGTTTCCGGATCATCATGCTTATCAAGCGGCGGATCTGCCCTGGCAGGACGCTCCGGTGCTGATGACCGAGAAAGACGCGGTCAAATGTGCTGGCTTTGCTGGTCCACAACATTGGTTCGTGCGCATCGGCGCGGAACTCGACAACGAATTTTCCCTGCAGCTTGAACGCCACCTGCGTGCACTGCGTCAAGGAGTCAATCATGGATAAGCATTTGCTGGATATCCTGGCCTGCCCCATTTGCAAGGGCAAATTGGAGTATCGCAAGGCCGAGCAGGAATTGCGTTGCAAGTTTGACCGCGTTGCCTTCCCGGTGCGTGACGGCATTCCGGTCATGTTGGAAGACGAAGCGCGGCCGCTGCGTCCTGAAGAACTGTAAGCGGAGAGCATTGCCATGTCGTTTGTCGTGATCATTCCGGCACGCTACGCGTCCACGCGCTTGCCGGCGAAACCGCTGGCGGATATCGCCGGCAAGCCGATGATTCAGCATGTCTATGAACGCGCAAGGCAAAGCGCCGCGGCGCGGGTTGTGATTGCAACTGACGATCAGCGGATTGCCGATGCCGTCACCGCATTTGGTGCCGACGTGGTGATGACCGATGTCAATCACGAGTCGGGCAGCGATCGGCTGAACGAAGCGGCCAGTCGTTTGCAGCTTGCCGCTGACACCATTGTGGTCAACGTCCAGGGTGATGAGCCGCTGATTCCGCCGGCAATCATCGATCAAGTGGCAGCCAATCTCGCCAGAAATTCCGCTTGCGGCATGGCGACCCTGAGTTGTCCGCTGGATGGTCCGCAGCAACTCTTTGAGCCCAGCGTGGTGAAAGTGGTGGCAGACAAAAATGGTCGCGCGCTCTATTTTTCCCGCGCCAGCATTCCGTTTTCGCGCAAGCATTTTCCGGAAACGCCGACCGACCTGACGCCGTGGCAACGCCACATCGGCATCTATGCCTACCGGGTCAGCTTTCTGCAGCAGTTCGTCCGCTGGGCGCCAGCCCCGATTGAACAGTTGGAGTCGTTGGAGCAGCTGCGGGCATTGTGGAACGGTGCCAGTATCCATGTTGAACCCGCGTTGGAAGTGCCGCCTGCTGGCGTCGATACATCGGAAGATTTGGCACGTCTGCGGCGATTGCTGGCGTCCTGATACGAGTCATCCAAGGCGATGGAGAAAGGAGCAGGCATGAGCACGGAGCGAATTGGCGTGTTGTTTGTTTGCACCGGCAATATCTGTCGGTCGCCGACAGCGCAGGGCGTGTTTGAAGCGCTGCTCCGTGAGCAACAGCTGTGGCAACGTTTTCGCGTGGATTCGGCGGGTGTCAGCGGTTCTCACGCCGGTCAGGCGCCGGACCCGCGTACGCAACAGGTGGCCAAGGCACGCGGCATTGATTTATCAAAGCAGCGCGCACGCAAAGTCAAAGCCGACGATTTCCAGCAGTTCCAGTACCTGATCGCAATGGATGAAGGTCACTTGCAGGTGCTGCGTCGTCAGCATGCGGAGCTCGAATCACCGGCATCTCGTTTGCACTGTTTGCTGGAGTTCGCACCGGAACTGCAATCACTGGATGTGCCGGATCCGTACTACGGGCCGTTGAATGGTTTCCAGCGCGTGTTCGATATTGTCGATGCCGGTTGCCGAGGCTTGCTGAGCCATTTGCGTCAGCAACACCTGCTATAGAGCCCCCATCCGTTTCTGTTCTACCGGAACGCCTGCGCGGCGTAATGTCGCTGCCGGATGTCACGGTAACGCGCGTATTCCTGCTGCCAGCGCGCATCATCCCAGTGCAATTCACGACACAGTTGCTGCTGTCGTTGCTGCAGCAGTGACAGGCCGCCGTCTGCTTCGACAAGGCCGATGCGGGTGCGTCGCAGCAGCAGGTCATCCAGATGCTGCACGGCTTGGGTCAACGCCTGTTGCCAGTGTTGCTCGGTCAGATCGCTGTCGCCCAAAAAGTGCGGGTTGGGTTCGTAGCGTGTGATGCTAGGCACAGGCGTTTGTTGCACGTGCTGTTTGCCAAGTCCGAGTTGACGACAGATCCGGGTAAGCACTTCGTCGGCCATCAGCTGGAAGGTGGTCAGTTTGCCGCCACAAATCCGGACAAAGCCGGCACTTTCTTCGATCAGGTGTTCGCGACTTGCGGCTGAGGGATCGGCATGATGGTCGGCAAAGGTCGGGCGCACACCAGCGAAGCTGCTGACAATGTCGCTCTCCTTGAGTTCAAGTTCCGGAAACAGGCGGAACAGCGCCGACATCAGATAATCGTATTCGGCGCTACTGATTCGAGGTTCGAGCTCCAGTGGTGCATCATGATCCACATCGGTGGTACCGAACAGGACGGCTCCGGCCCATGGCACCGCGTAAACCGGCCGACCGTCTTGCGGATGCGGGCAACCGATGGCTTCGGCGAGCGGCAGCAAATGCCACGGCAGCACGAGATGAGAGCCGCGCAGCGGCCGCATCGGAGTTGCCGATTTCCCGGTTGCCAACAGGCGATCGCTCCAGGCGCCGGTGGCATTGACCACGACCTTGGCCTGGACTTCGATTTTTCGATCGCTGAGTTGATCATGCAGCACGACGCCTCGCACCTGCCGCGCGTTGTCGAGCAACAAGGTTTCGGCCGCGACATAGTTGGCGGCGAGAGCGCCGCGCGACATGGCCTGCATCAACACACGCAAGACCAGCTGGCAATCATCGGTCGCGGCATCCAGATAGCTCAACGCACCGTGATGCTGGTCGTTGCGCAGAAACGGGAATTGCTGCAACCAGCTGTCGCGGGCGTGGTGGGCTCGGCTGTGACGACCGGCCAGGGCGTCGTACAAGGCAAGCCCGGCCTGGATCAAGCGCGGTGGTCGGTTGGCGTACGGAAGATAAAACCGGCGCGGATTGATGGTGTCTGGATACTGCTTTTGCAGCGCATTGCGCGCTTTCAGTGCGGCCGCCGTGAGTCCAATATGGCCTTGCTTCAGATAGCGCAGGCCACCGTGCACCAGTTTTGACGAGCGGCTCGAACTGCCCCAAGCAAAATCGCGCTGTTCGACCAGCGCAGCGCGCAGCCCTTGATTCGCCGCGGCTTGCAGCACACCGGCGCCGGTGATGCCGCCGCCGATGACCAGCACATCCAGCGGTGTTTGCACGGCGTCAAAAAAATCCGCCCGCCAGTTGCCGCGCCAGGCAAATGATGAATCAGCGTGCGCGTCGGAGGCATCGCGGTCGGCGCCGGTTTTCATGAGCCGTTGCCTCGCGACGATTTACCAAGCAGGTTACCAGTGTCGAACAAGCCATGCGGATCTGCCCGGTCAATCACCGCTTGCAACCAGTCGCAACCCGTAGAGCCTTTCTCTTTGCGCAACCACGGTTCGTGATCGTGGCCGACGCCGTGCTGATGGCTGATGGTGCCGCCCTGTTCGGCGATGGCATTGCTGACCGCCGTCTTCAGTCGCTGCCAGCGCTCTAAGTTGTGTTCGTAATCGGCGGTCAGCCGGTACATGAACGTGCTGTAGACGCTCGATCCGCTGCGGTAGACATGTGACAGATGGGTATAGGCGTGCACCTGTTCGCCATCGCTGGCCAGTGCGGTGCGCGCGGCCTGTTCAATGCCATGCATCATGTTGCTGGTCTGCTGCCAGGTACACGCTGTCTCGACGGTGTCGACCGCATAGCCGTACTGCCACAGGGTGTTGCGCAAGTACACCGAGCGGAACCGGTTCTGTTTCCAGACTTCACCCATGCGGGTGCCAACGGCAACCGCACCGAACGGTTGCAGTTGATCGCGGGTATCGCGTTCCGCACGTCGGCATTGATCTGCCTCGCCAGTAAAACCGAGCAGCAGCAGGCATTTTTCCGTTCCACAACCACGCCAGCGCAAATAACGTTCGAGCCAGGTGATACTGGTTTCATGCCCGGCCTGACGCAGCAGCGTTTGCGTTTCAGCGGTGTTGGAAAGACGCAGCATCGAAAACGGAATGTCCGATTGCGCCAGCGTGCGGGCGGCAGCAACGGCCTGTTGCCAGTCCGGCAGAAAAATCGCGTGAAAACGTTCGTAGCCAGGTTTGCTGCGCACGTTGACCCAGGCTTGGCTGATGATGCCAAGCCGGCCTTCCGAGCCCAGCACCCATTCACGCAGATCCGGTCCGGC
>CAMLKQ010000059.1 GCA_946480585.1 uncultured Kangiella sp. | reverse complement strand
AGAACCTCGTTGAACTGACCAAAGCCGAACGCTGGAACGGCCAGTTGCCGAGCACAATGATTCCGAATGCCGCCATTCCATTCCTGAACAGCAGCAAGAACTGAGTGTGCAGCCAAATCATCTTCGCGATGACGCTTATGAGATAGCAGCGTGATGCTGTTGGATGAGATCACAGCACACGCGTTCTGCTGATACTGTCATGTAGCGACGCAAGAATGACGATTCAGGCAATCGCCTGAATCGTCATTTGATCAGTTCCAGCCCCTGACCGGTTTTTCTGCTGCTCACCGACGCAGCCGCCGCAACAACAACCAGCCACCGACGACAATCACGCCGATTATCGCTGCAGGTGTTTTGTTGCGAACGAACCAGTTGCCATTCATCGCTTGCTCGAACGCGAGCAATTCGTTTGGTATTGGGCCTTGGCCAACCACGATCTCAAGCGCGAGCGCTTGCATGTTCTCCAGTCGCACCACTTCGAGAATCATGCTGGTGTCGGTTTCGGCGGGCACCGCGTATTGCCGTATTTGCACCAGCTGACGCAGCGCGGACGGTCTTGCGAGCGCCGTGTTCGCGGCATCCTCGCCAAGCATGGCACGCAACGTCGGTTCATCGATGATGATCGGAGTGCCAGCCACTTTCACGGTCAAACCCTTGCCGGCTTCGACATCGGGTGTTGCCATATTGGTGGAGTTGAAGGTCAGTGTGGCGTTGCTGAGATTGACCGGTATGCCATCAGGTAAAGCTGACAGACCAAAACCACCGAGGCTTGATTCGTCCTGCAAGGCGCCGAGAAAATAGTAAGCCACCCAGATTGGTGCGCCGCTGCCGTCAGTCTGGAAACCTTCACTGTTGAACGACGGGGTATTGGCTTTCAGTGTTGCGACATCAGCGACTCGCAAATGCGTCAACAGCCGGGGCTCCTCGGCCGCTGCGCTGATCGTGCTGACGAACAACAGCAAACTCAGAACCGGTGCACACCCTTTGCTGGCTCGCATCGTCGCACGACTCCTTGCGCGGATGGTGATCGCGGTGCCCGTCGTCACTTGCCGCCGGGCACCTGATGTTGACGGACTACTTGCGCGCTTTCTGGCGTGCGGCTTCGTCGTTGTAGGCGTGTTTGAAATCGTCCCAGATGCCGGTGCTGCCGGCTTTCATCATGCTGGCAGAGAGTTCGGCGTGGCGGGCGCAGTAATGATCCCAGAGCGCCGCTTTGCGCAGGGCCGGCAGGAAGCCGCCGGACACTTCCTTGTCCATGGTGTCCGGTGACAGGCGTTTGAGCGCGCCGTTGACGGCGCCGTGCAAGCCGGCGAGCAAGGCTTCTTCGTGATGGCGGACATCGGTCATGGCATCGCGTACGGCGGCGACTGGATCGACGATGCCGGCGGCGATCGCTTCCGACGAGAACAGCAGCGTCAGCATTTCCTGCCGGGTGGCGCCGTGTTTGATCGGGTTCTTGTCGGCAGCAACCATGATGGTGCGGTTGGCCGGCACCAATTCACTTTTCGATTCGGCCCGTTGCAGCATCAGCCGGCGCAGGCCTTCGAGCGCTTCGGCCAGCATTTCGCCATAGAGACGCAGTTTTTCTTCGGCATCGGCACTGTTGCTCGCGCGCAGCGGAAAACCCAGCCCTTGCGACAGCAATTGCAAAGCGCGCTGGCTGTCGAGTGCGCCATCGGCAGTGACTGGCGCGGTGTCACGCGCCGGCTCCGGTTTGGCAACAACCGGCTGACGCACTTTCAGCTTCAGGGTGAACGGACCGATGGCGAGTTCATCGCCATCGTTGAGGGCGACGCTGCTGCCCTGATTGTGCGGCTGGCCGTTGACCAGCACCGGGTTGACCTGCGACAGCACATCCAGCACAAACTGATCGCCACGGCGACGCACACCGGCGTGTTGGCGCGAGACGGTGCGCTCCGGATCGTCGAGCACCAGTTGGCATTCCGGCGAACGGCCGATGATGCCGCCGCTGCTGTCAAACCGCGCGACCGCCGCGCCCGGCTGCAACCCATGGGCGAACGGCCCCTGCACTGCTTCGAAGACCAATTCCATCGCTTGCTGCCCCCCATAGCTGACGGTCATCAAGGTGATGCCGTCATGATTGTCGGTCGGTCCGCTGCGAAAACGCCGGACATGTTGCGCCGCATTGTGGCCGAGTCCGGCGATTCTGTCGCTGCGCCGTTGCGGGTTCAAGCGCTCGCCGCTATGGTTGCTGACAGCGTTCACAACAGGACGAACCACACGTGGCCATGACACGACAGCTCGGCACCCGGACCGCACGGCAGGCAGCATGGCCGTGATCCGCCTGCATGCGCTGACCGATGTCGGCCGCGTCCGCACCGGCAATGAAGATTGCGTTTACGCCGATCCGGCCGGCCGCTTTGCGCTGCTGGCCGATGGCATGGGCGGGGCCAATGCCGGCGAAGTGGCCAGCCACCTGGCGGTGGACACGATCCGCGCCCGCCTGAGCGCGACCATGGCACACGCCGAGTTGCCGGTGGTCGATGAGCTGCAGGAGCAGCTGCTGATCGGCATCGAGGAAGCGCAGCGCCAGATCCGCACCCGCGCCCAGCGCGATGCCACTTGCGTCGGCATGGGCACCACCGTGGTGGCGGTGGTGCTGGCCGCCGATCAGCTGATTGTTGCCCACGTCGGCGACTCGCGGCTGTACCGCTGGCGCGCCGGCGAATTCCGCGCGCTGACCAAAGATCATTCGTTGGTGCAATTGCATGTCGATCAAGGCTTGCTGACCGCGGACGAGGCGCGCAGCTCCAGCCAGAAAAATATCCTGCTGCAAGTGCTTGGTTCCGAACAGATGCCAGTCATCGCGACCGCGGTGCATGATCTGCTGGACGGCGATCGCTTCCTGCTGTGTTCCGACGGCCTCAACGATCTGCTCAGCGATCAGGAGATTGGCACCTTGCTCGGCAACAGCTGGATGGGCCAGAAGGAGCGCGCCCAGGCACTGGTCGATGCGGCCAATCAACTCGGCGGGCGTGACAATGTGTCCGTTGTGCTGGTGGATGTCGGCGGTGATCAGGCCGGCGGCTGGCGCGATAAACTGAAACAATGGTGGCGCTGAACTAACGGCGCTTAGCCGGCAACACTGGTCATCGGTGCGACAAAACGCCGCATCGTCAATCATTCGCGGCAACCTACCATCCACCCGCGACAAGCAACGAGATCGACACACATGAAACGCACGGTAGTGGCAACGGCACTGTTCGCCAGCCTGTCGGCAACGGGGTTTGCCAACATCGCTTCGGCCGACACCTTGATCGTGCTGAACAAAGCCGAGGCGACCGCCTCGCTGATCGATCCAAGCAGCGGCAAGGAACTGGCCCGGTTGCCAACCGGTATCGGCCCGCATGAAGTCGCGGTGGCGCCGGATGGCCGGCACGCGCTGATCAGTAATTACGGGTTCAAGGAGCCGGGCAATTCGCTGACCCTGATCGATATCAGTCAGGCCCGTGCCGTGCGCACCTTTTCGCTCGGCCAGTTCCAACGCCCGCACGGCATTTTGTGGCTGCAACCGGATCTGGTCGCAGTCACCGCCGAAGCCCAGCAGAGCCTGCTGCTCTTGACCGTCAGCACTGGCCATATCACGCCGATCACAACCGGCCAGCAGGTGTCGCATATGGTTGCGGTGACGCCGAATGGCGAACGCGCGTTTGTTGCCAATATCGGGTCCGGTTCGGTCAGCGCCATCGATTTGCGCGAACGCAAAGTGCTGGCGACGATCGCCACCGGCAAAGGCGCCGAAGGTATCGCCGTTACGCCAGATGGCAAAGAGATCTGGGTCAGCAATCGCGACGCAAACACGCTGACTGTGCTGGATGCCAACACGCTCGCGCTGCGCGCCACGCTAAACAGCGGCAACTTTCCGATCCGGGTGCAAATCAGCCCGGATGGCCGGCATGCGCTGGTCAGCAATGCCAAGTCATCCGAACTGGCGGTGTTCGATGTCGCCAGCCGCAAGGAGCTGCGCCGCATCAAATTCACTGATGCCGCCGACGCCGATCAACAAGGCCGACTGCTTGGCAAGGCATTCGCTGCCGGCAGCGTGCCGGTCGGTATTCTGATCCCGCCGGAAGGGCCGCTGGCCTATGTGGCACACACCAACGCAGACAAGATCTCGGTGGTCAATTACCTGACTGGCGCGGTGGTGAAATCGATCACCGCCGGCAAGGAGCCGGACGGACTCGGTTGGTCGATGTTGGTGGTGTCGAAGAAACTGCCGGGCAAAACGTTCACGACGCCGTGAGGCGAAATCGACGCACAAGATTGCTACCTTGATGATCACGCGCCGCAACTACCGCAATTGCGGCGCTCCTGATCGTGTCAGGTCGGCCATGTTTAACCAATCGGGCTAAACCAGTCGAGCTAAACCAGCCGAACCAAACCAGCCAAGTGAAACCGGTCGTGTAAAGCGGGTGGAAATCAAGATGACGCCCGTCATGCCGGCGAACGCCGGCATCCAATGTCAGCAGGCAAGATTGGGCCCCGGCCTGTGCCGGGGTGAAACGTGTATGTCCGATTCAGGAACCCTTTCGCAAAGGTGAACGAGACATCAACCGCCGTTGACCTGCGCGTCGAGCGCTTCCCAGCGGGCATAGGCCTGTAGCAACTCGGCATCGAGCGTGGCGAGCCGACTGCTCAGCGCGGCCGCTTCAGCGGCGCGTTCGCGATACAGGGCCGGATCGGCCAGCTGTTGTTGCAACGCTTGTTGTTCGCTTTCCAGTTGTTCGATTTTTCCCGGCAACAGATCCAGCTCACGCTGATCCTTGTAGCTGAGCTTTTTCTTCGCCGTTGCTGCTGCAGCAGCCACTACCGGTTCGACTTTGCCGGCACCGGTTTTCGCCGTTTTGGCGTCGGCCTTGCTGTCATCGCGGCGAATCGGCCGCTGCCGCAACCAGTCCTGATAGCCGCCGACGTATTCGCGCACGACGCCATCACCTTCAAATGCCAGTACCGAGGTCGCGACATTGTCGACAAACTCGCGGTCGTGACTGATGAGCAACAGCGTGCCCTTGTAGTCGATCAACAGCTCTTCCAGCAGTTCCAGCGTTTCGACATCAAGATCGTTGGTTGGCTCATCGAGTACCAGCATGTTGCACGGCTTGGTGAACAGCTTGGCCAGCAGCAGGCGGTTGCGCTCGCCCCCGCTGAGCGCCTTGACCGGCGAGCGCGAGCGCGCCGGCGGAAACAGGAAATCCTGCAGATAGCTGAGCACGTGCCGGCGCTCGCCGTTGATCTCGAGAAAATCGGCGCCGTCGGCGACGTTGTCGATAACGGTTTTTTCTTCGTCGAGCGCATTGCGCAGCTGATCGAAATAGGCAATCTCGAGTTTGGTGCCGATGTGCACACTGCCGCTGGTGGGTTCGAGCTGGCCGAGCAGCAATCGCAGCAAGGTGGTTTTGCCGACACCGTTGTCACCGAGTATGGCAATCTTGTCGCCGCGTTCGATCAGCAGGTTCAGGTTGCTGACAATGTTGACCGGCCAACCGCCGTCAGCACTCGCGTAACCATAGGAAAGGTTTTCCGTTTCGATAACGATCTTGCCGGACTTGTCGGCTTGCTGAATCGCCAGCGAGACGTTGCCTTTGCGCTCGCGCCGCTCCGCACGCTCGACCCGCAACGCTTTCAGTGCTCGCACCCGGCCTTCGTTGCGGGTGCGACGGGCTTTGATGCCTTGCCGGATCCAGACTTCTTCGGCGGCAAGCTTCTTGTCGAATTCGGCGTTGGCTTTTTCTTCGGCGTGCAAGATTTCCTGCTTGCGGCGCAAATAATTGCCAAAGTCGCCAGGAAAATCGCGCAGCGTGCCGCGGTCGAGCTCCCAGATCCGCGTCGCCAGCGCCTGCAGGAACGAACGATCGTGGGTGATGAAAATCAGCGTGCCGTTCCAGTCGCGCAGGAACTGTTCCAGCCATTCGATCGAGCGCACGTCGAGGTGGTTGGTTGGCTCATCAAGCAACAGAATATCCGGCTCGGTCAGCAGTGCGCGTGCCAGCAACACGCGTCGCTTGAGGCCGCCGGACAGCGCCGCAAAATCGCGTTCGGCATCGAGCTCCAGCCGGGCGATCAATCGGCGCGCGTTGGTTTCGAGCGCCCAGCCGTTGCTGGCATCAATGCGCTCATGCAGCCGGGAAAATTCCGCACTCATCGGATCGGTGTGGTGGTAGCGCACCAGCAGCTCAGCCAGATCGCCGGCCCCGGTCAGCACGACATCGAGCACCGAGCCGCGCAGTTCCTGCGGCACTTCCTGGGCGAGGCTGGCAAGCCGGACGCCGTCCTGCAGTTTGTACTCGCCGTCATCGGCTTTCTGGTTGCCGGTGAGCACCCGCAGCAACGTCGATTTGCCTTCACCATTGCGGCCGATCAGCGCGATGCGATCGCCTTTTTCAACGCTGGCATTGACCTTGTCCAGCAGCGGCACATGGCCGTAGGCAAGGGAAAGATCACGGAGCGTCAACAACGGCATGGCGGGGTATCACATCGGGCGGGAAGCGGGGCGCAATTGTACGGGATTTGTGCAGCGCGAATTTCTTTTTTGCCGGAAGCCGACTAGGCTCTTGGCAGCCGAGTTAGCAGGCCATAACAAGGAGAGGGCGTTGCGCAACGGGCGGTCGTGGTTGTCGAACGGATGGACAAGATGCTGGCTGTTGTGCTGTTGCCTGTTGGCGGGTAGCGTCCAGGCCGATGCCGTCACGGTGAAAGTCGGCGGTTACCTGTTTCCGCCCTATGTCGATGTCGCCGCCAACGGTGACGCATTCGGGCTTGCACCGGATTTGCTGGCCGCGCTCAACCGCAGCCAGAGCGAGTTCCGGTTCCATTTTGTGCTGACCTCGCCGAACCGGCGTTTCCAGGATTTCGCCGCCGGCCGCTTCGACATGATGCTGTTCGAGGATCAGCGCTGGGGCTGGGCCAATACGGTGATGGAACCGACCACGCCGTTTCTGCGCGATGGCGATGTCTTTGTCAGCCAGAGTCACCGACATCCGTCCTACTTTGCCGAGCTGACCGGCAAGCGTATCTTCGCCGTGCGCGGTTACCACTATGCGTTCGCCAACTATAACGCCGACCCTGAGCACTTGAAGCAGCGGTTTGGCGTCGACTTGCTCGACCCGCGCGGACCGAGTCTGGACCGCGGCCTGCAAGCCGTTGCCAACGGTCAGGCCGAGTTGATGATGGTCACGGAATCGTATCTGAACTACTACTTCCAGCAGCGGCCAGACATGCGCGACCGGCTGCTGATCGCCAACGAGCTGGACTCCACCTATCGCCATGGTGCGCTGGTAAGGCGGCAATCAACCTTCAATGCCGCCCGCTTCGACCAGCTGCTGGACCTGTTGCGTAGCAACGGAGAATTGGCCCAGCTGACCGGCCATTACGGCATCAACCACTTGCTGCTGACGCCGACCGCCCCCTGAACCGGCCGCTCAGGGCATCCGGAATTTGCCACCGCCGCCAAGGCCGCCCATGCCGCCGAGCCCGCCGGGTTCTTGGCCCGGGATAACAATCGACGAGGCCTGCTGGCGCCGCATTTCCTGCAACTCTTCCATGGTTTGCTGTAGCGACTGCTTGGCGGCATCGGCGAATTTCTCGATGGCCTCCGCCAGCGTGCCGGCCTCGATTTCAAACGCCAGCGGCAACGCGCCCGCCGGCGTCATCAACTGGGTCTGGCCGGTGTAGAGCACCGCCCGGTTCATGTCGAAACTGCCGTCGGTGTTGACCGGCGTCATCACCCGGATGCTGCCGACCCGGCCGTCGGTGTAGACCTCTTCCTTGTACAGGCTGGTGGTATCAAGGCGCATATCGGGCAAACGGTCTTCGGGAATCATGGTCGGTATCCGGTTCGGAAAACAGGCTGACATTATTCCAGAGCACGACTCCAGCCACCAAGGTTTGCCGCCGCTGACGGACAAGAGGGGCCGTGGTGAAAACCGGCGGGCGACGCCGGTCAGGTCGAATCGGCCGTCACCGTCTGATTACGGCCGGCGGCCTTGGCTTGATACAGCGCGGTATCGGCGCGGTTGATCAAGCCCTGCAGGCTGGTTTCGCCGGGCTGCCGTGTGGCCGCGCCGAGGCTGATCGACAGGTTCAACGCCGGGTCGAGGGCCGTCGCCGGCGCTTGCAGCACTGCCTTGCGCAAACGCTCGGCCACTTCCACCGCCTTGCTGGCACTTGCCCCCGGCAATAGCACCAGAAACTCCTCACCCCCGATCCGGCCGATGCTGTCGCCTTTGCGCAGCTGATCACGGCATTGCTGCGCCACCAGTTGCAGAGCTTTGTCACCCACCGCGTGGCCAAATCGATCATTGATACGTTTGAAAAAATCGATGTCGAGAACCAGCACCGAAAACGGTTCGATCGCCGCGCGCCAATGCGCCTCGGCCAGCAGGTAGACAGCGCGCCGATTTGGCACTTTGGTCAGTTCGTCCGTCAATGCCATGGCGCGCATGCGACGGGCAACGCGCAGCTGGCGCACCGCAAAATAGGCGACAAACACGGCGATCAGACTGGCCAGCACAATGATCAGGTATTGCTGACGCGCCAGTTGACCGGCGTCCTGCAGTTGCCGCGCCTGCCAGCGCTGCAATTCGGCCAGACGCTGGTTTTCCTGCTGCTGGGCCTGGTTGTCGAATTCGGCCTGCAAGCGGGCCGCCGCGCGATTCTGGATCTGCTGGTCGAGCGCGCGGTGAATGCGGTCGCGTTCCTGCAGCAATGTCAGCGCCTCGGCCGTTGCTCCGGCCTGTTCACGCAGGCCAGACAGTTCAGTCAGTGCCCGATCGAGAAAGCGCAGCGTCTGATTCTGTCGGAACGTCGCAATGGCGGTGCGCAGATCACGCTCGGCAGTGGCCAGATCGCCGCGCTGACGAGCAATGCGGGCGCGGTAAAACGTCAACTGGGCAAGAATTTCGGCATCGGCAATTTGCGTAAAGGCGCGGATCGCCGCGTCGATGTAAGGCTGTGCCTCATCGTAACGCTCCTGCTGGACACGAATGGCACCGAGCGAACGTTGCGCCCAGGCAACACTGACGTGATCGCCCGCCGTTTTCGCCAGCTCGTACGCACGATGTTGCACAGCCCACGCTTCATCGAGTTTGCCCTGCTCTTCCAGCGCCCGCCCCATGTTGTAGAGCGACGTGATCTGGCCCGGCACCTCGTTTCGTGCCTCCACCTCTGCCAGTACCTGCCGAAAGTAGTGCAGGGCTTTGTCGCCATCGTCCATGCCGATGTACAACACGCCAAAGCGCTGCCACAAGCTGAGCTGGATAGCGCGCAAGGCGCGCATGCGTGGATACTCGGCATTGGCCTGAATATCGAGCGGCAAACCGGCGCGGGTTTGGTCGACCAGCAACTGCGCTTCTCGCAGCTTGCCAGCCGCACGGACATACGCGCCCTGATAGGCATCCAGCGCGGCCTGTGCGATCAACACGTCGACAATCAGCAAATCGTCGCCGCTCGCACGCGCTTCACGTAGCGCTTGCTCATAGGCCGTTCGCGCGGCCTCGGGTTGTCCGATCCAATCAAGTGCCTGACCCCGGCAGATCTGCAACCGGATACGCGGCCTGGCGGGCAAGTCTGGTGCTTGCAAGACCTGCTCGGCCAGCGCGATGGCTTGCTTGGGTTGTTCGTTGATGACCAGATTGCATTCCAGCGCCTGCAGTTCCGCCAACACGGCCGGTGCCGCCTGCACGGCCGGCAACACTTTCACGTGCTGCACGCGGGCCAGCGCGGCCACGGCGTCGGTGCTGGCCAGGGCTTCGACTTCGCTCAGATAAGCGGTGGCATCGGTCTGATGCTGACTCGCGCTGTCAGCCACCTTTGCAAACGTCGCGCCGGCACACAGCGCGAAACTCAGGCCCAGCAGACAGCATCGCATTGCAGGTTCTCGGTGCAGGTTTTCACGACGGATGTGCGAAGCCGGTTTTTGATGCAGGCTCTCGAACCAATTTCTCGGCGCAGCAACCCGCTGCGAAACCTCGTCGCGCGATCCGCGCGCCGGGCATCAGAGCAGCGACAGGTGCTGGCCCTCAAGCATAGTCGACACGAATCGGGTGTCGTCACGGAGCCGCCTGAAGGCGGTGCGCGAGCACGCTCGCTTAACGCCGACGCGCAAGCCAGCTGTCAAGCGCATTGGCAAAGCGCATCCGGTCTTGCTGGCTGAATGCGGTCGGGCCGCCGGGATGGTCAATGCCCGCTACGCGCTCGCTTAACGCCGTCGCGCAAGCCAGCTGTCGAGCGGATTGGCAAAGCGCACCCGGTCTTGCTGGCTCGATGCGGTCGGGCCGCCGGGATGGTCAATGCCCACAACGTCTTCGCTTAACGCCGACGCGCAAGCCAGCTGTCGAGCGCGTTGGCAAAGCGCATCCG
>CAMLKQ010000058.1 GCA_946480585.1 uncultured Kangiella sp. | reverse complement strand
CGTGGCCGGGTCGCGACATTGGCCTCGTATTGTTCCGGCGCGAGAATCTGTTCCAGCAACGCGCCGAGCTGCACTTCGCCCCAGGTGCCGCGGGTTTTGACATTGGTCAGCACCCGCTTGAGATCGCCGACACCGCTGGCCAGCGTCTGCATTTCACCCAAGCCTTTGTGCACTTGTTCGAGCCGTTCGCTGACCAGCTTGAACGAATCGCCCAAGCGCTTTTCCAGCGTCGCCTGCAGCTTTTCATCGACGGTGGCGCGCATCTCGTCGAGCTTCTTGCTGTTGTCGGTTTGCAGGGCGGTGAGTTGCTGCTGCACGGTGCTGCGCACCGCTTCGAGCTTTTGTTCGTTGTTTTGCGCCAGCGCTTTCAGGTTGTCGGTCAGTTCGATGCGGAACCGGTTCAGTGCCTGTTGCATTTCTTCGCGACCGGCGCGGGCATCGGTTTGGGCAAGGCCGAGTTTCTCATCGATGGTGAGTCGTAGCGCGTCAAAGCGCTGGTTCAGATCGCTTTGCAAGGTCGCCAGCCGTTGCTCGAAGCCCTGCAACTGACTGTGCAATTGCTGACCAAACTGGGCGTGCTGTTCGCGCTGGCCGCGCGCCAACAGATCGAGCTGACCGGCAAGCTCCTGACGCTGGGTGGCGGCCTGGATATTGAGTTCACTGCGCAGCTGGCTGTCGGCCGCTTCCAGTCGCGCCAACTGCTGCTGCAGTTCACGAAAGGCCGGTTGCTGGCCGAGATCCACCGCCGGCGGCTTCCACCGCAGGCTGATCAGCAGCACCACAACCACCAGCAACAGTCCGAGCAACACCAGTTCCATGACACCTCCAGCCAGTCAGCGCGCAGTATGCCGGGAATTGTCGGGCCGGCACAGGAGCAGCTCGCGCGCCTGATCGGCACCGACCGCAACCGTTACAATGCGCGCCAGTCGGAGGCCGAGATGCGCACGCGCAAACACAATCCCTGGTTTCAATTCAAACAGTTCCGGGTGGAGCAAGGGCATTCCGGCATGAAGGTCACCACCCATGCCTGTCTGTTCGGTGCCTATGTGCCGGTAGCCGACTGCCGGCACATTCTTGATATCGGCACTGGCACCGGCCTGCTCAGCCTGATGCTGGCGCAGCGCAGCAGCGCCGACATCGACGCGCTCGAACTCGATCCCGGCGCCTGTCAGGATGCGGCCCGCAATTTCGCCGCAAGCCCATGGTCGGCGCGGCTGCACTTGCACGGCACGGCGCTGCAGCAGTTTCAGCCACCGGCCGATCGCCGCTACGACTGCATTGTCAGCAATCCGCCATTTTTTGCTGCCAGTTGGCGCGCCGAGGGCGAAGCCCGCAATCTTGCCCGTCACGACGATGCCTTGCCGCTGTCCGATTTACTGGCCGCTGCGCAGTGGCTGCACGATGACGGCAGCCTGTGGCTGCTGTTGCCGGTCGAAGCTGATGCCCGGCTGCAACAGGCTTGCGCCGGTGCCGGTCTGGCCTGGCGGCAGCGGCTCGACATCCGTAGCAAACCGGACAAGCCGGTCAGCCGTCGCATCTGGCAGCTGCGTCGACAAGGCGGCAGCCACCGTGGCAACAACAATGGCAACCCCAGCGTGCACGAACTCTGCATCCACGATCCGTATCCGCATTACAGCCACGACAGCCTGCATTTGCTGAGGCCTTACTATCCGTCGTTGTGAGTCGTTCGTGGCCAGCGGTCGATCCCAACGACTGCCCGGCGAAAAATTCGCCAGCCGACCGCGGCGACTTTCGCCGGTCACGCCCGGCCGCTATGCTTCGCAGACACCAAATCGGCATCCGCCGATGCCGTCAAAAACGCCGGCGCCGGTGGCGCAACGGCCATTACCACGGCAACAACAGAAAACCGGGAGGGAATCATGGTCTGGCTCAAACGCATTGTGGTGTTGCTGCTGGTGTTGGCCGCCGTCATTGTCGGCGGTGGTTTGCTGTTGCCGGACCGCGCTCATGTCGAACGCAGCATCGTGATCAATGTGCCGCAGTCACAGGTGTTTACCATGGTGAACGGCTTTGAGCGGTTCAACGAGTGGTCACCGTGGGCCAAGCTCGATCCGAATACCCGTTACGAATTCAAAGGCCCGAGTCACGGCGTCGGCGCCTTCATGAGCTGGACCAGCGAGGATCCGGGCGTGGGGTCCGGCAGCCAGGAAATCATCGAATCGACACCACCGACGCTGGTGCGGGTCAAGCTGTTGTTCGAAGGTCAGGATGGCGCGGTGTCGTTTCACCGGCTTGAACCGCTTGAGACCGGCACCCAAGTCACCTGGGGATTTGATGCCGAATTCGGCAACGACCTGATCGGCCGCTGGTTTGGTTTTCTGATGTTCGACTCGATGCTCGGCACCGATTACGAAACCGGGCTGAACAATCTGAAAACTGTGTTGGAGCAAGCGGCCAGTGCACCGGCGCCCGCGCCGGAAACGGCACCAACGACGGCACCGAGCGAAAACCCGGCTGACCCCGCCGCGCAAGTCACCGGCTGAGTGACTTGCCACGCAGCGCCGTGGCAGCGCACTGGCAGGAACACCGATAACACGGGCACCCGACACACGCCGGCGCGCCCATTTGATGAAAGGATGTAGTCGCTGTGAAGCATTGGCGCACCCTGCTGGGCGCAGTGATCAGTATCGGTTTGCTCGCATTTGCCATCAGTTTTCTGGTGCGCATTGCGGAGCGATACAAGTACGAGGAAATCGTCGCGCATTTGCACGATCTGCCGTGGTGGCAAATCGGCTTGGCGCTCGGTTTCACGGTCGCCAGCTATCTGTTGCTGACCTGCTATGACTTGCTGGCGGTGGTGTACCTGCGCCGCAAGCTCGCCTACCGACGCATCGCGCTCGCTTCATTTGTCGGTTATACCTTCAGCCACAACCTTGGGTTCGCGCTGCTGACCGGTTCCAGCGTGCGCTACCGGCTGTATTCGATGTGGGGACTGAACCCAGCCGAAATCGCCCAGCTGGTGATGTTCTGTTCGATCACATTCTTCCTCGGTTTGTTCGCAATGGGCGGCATCGCGCTGCTGTACGCACCGCCAACACTGCCAGCGGAGTTGTTGGCCGAAAAAGCCTGGATGGCCGAACTCGGAGACGCCTTGTTCGTGGTGCTGGCCTGGTCCGGCATTGCCTGCGCGCTGGCCTATCTCGCCATTCCACTGTTCTGGCGTCGCCCCTTGATCATTCGCGGCGTTGAGATCCGGTTTCCCGGCTTTGGCATGTCGGTTGGTCAGCTGGTGATTGCCGGCATTGACTGGGTGCTTGCCTGCGGTGTGCTGTACGCCCTGCTGCCGCCGGAAACGCGGCCGGATTTTCTGCCGGTGCTGACCATTTTCATGGCCGGCAATATTCTCGGCGTGATGCTGCACGTACCGGGCGGCATTGGCGTGTTTGAAGCAGTGGTCACGGCGCTGCTGAGTCCGGTGGTGCCGACCCCGCAACTGCTCGGCGCGCTGGTCGCGTATCGGGTCACTTATTACGTATTGCCGTTTGTCACCGCACTGCTGTTGTTCGGCGGTCACGAAATTGTGCAGGTGATCAAGCAGCGCATTCTGAAACGCGAAAGCACCGAGATGCCGGCAGCATCGCGCAGCCTGATGGCCTCCATTCTGGCGCTGGCGGTCTTTCTCGGCGGCGCCATCCTGCTGTTTTCCGCCGTCACGCCGACCGGCGCCCAGCGGCTGCTGACCTTGACCAATGCACTGCCGCTCTGGCTGCTCGAAAGCGCGCATTTTCTCGCTGCGCTGGCCGCCGTGACCTTGCTGTTGCTGGCCGGCAGTCTGCTCCGCCACAGCCGCAATGCGTTCGCGCTGGCGACCAAATTGCTGCCGATCGCCGCGCTGCTGGCGTTGGCCAAAGGCCTGCAATATGAAGTTGCGGTGTTCCTGTTGTTGATCTGGTTGGCCTTGCTGCCATCCGGCATGCATTTTACCCGGCGTCGTTCGGTGTCGCGTTCGCCGTTCAGCAATGCCTGGTTGATCGCCACCGGCAGTGTCATTTCCATTGCGGTCTGGCTGACCATCTTCTCGTACCGCCATATCCCGACCGAACTGGAGCCGTGGTGGCAGGTGGCCTTGCAGAACGAACAGGCGCGCAGCCTGCGTGCCTTGCTGGCGATTCCGATCGGCTTGCTGATGCTTGGTGCACTGCGCCTGCTGCGGCCGACGCGGCAAGCACTCAGCACGGCGCCGAGCACCGCCCAGATCCAGCAGATTCTGCAAAGCAGTCCGCGTGCATTGGCCCAGCTCGCGCTGCTGGGCGACAAGCGGTTTGTCGTCAGCAGCGATCGCTCGGCACTGCTGATGTATGTGCCGCAGGCACGCAGTCTGGTCGCACTCGGCGATCCCATCGGTGCCGAAGACGAATACGAAGAGCTGCTCTGGCAATTCCGCGAACGCTGCGATCAGCAACGTGCCCGGCCGGTGGTGTTCATGGCCCGGCCGCAATTTCTGCCACGCTATTTCGATCTCGGTCTGATTCCGCACAAACTCGGCGAAGAAGCCGTGCTGCAGACCGCTGACAGCCGGCATTTGAATGCCACGGTCACCGCTGCACATGAACAGATCGCGGCCAGTGGTTTGCAACTGAAAGTGGTCGCGGTGCCGGAAGTTGCTGCCTGGTTACCGCAAATGAAAACCGTGTCGGACGACTGGCTGGCGCAGCGCGCCACCGGTGAGCGCGGTTTTGCCATCGGCCATTTCGATGCCAATTACCTGATGCAGCTGCCGCATGCGCTGATCTTCCGCGACGGGCAGTTGATTGCTTTCGCCTCGCTGCTGTGCAGTGGCAGCCGCGATGAGTACGCCATCGATCTGCTGCGCCATCGCGGTGAGATGCCGGCGGAGTGGCTGACCTGGCTGCATGTCGAGTTGCTGCGCTGGGGCAAGCAACAAGGCTATCGCCGGTTCTGTCTCGGCCTGGTGCCGGTGCAGGATTGGACCGACCATCCGCTCGCTTCGCTGTGGAACCGCATTGGTCGCACCTTGTTCCTGCACAGCCGCAGCGTCGAACAGCCGGAGGAAGTCCGTCAGTTCAAGCAGCAGTTCGAACCGCGCTGGGAGGAGCGCTACCTGATGGCGCCGAGCAACACACCGCTGTCGCAGGTTCTGAGCGATGTGGGCGAACTGATGTTGCGGGAAGCGCAAAGAGTGGAATAATGGCCGGGCGGAAGGCCTGTCGCTGGCACCGTTTTACTGACTCAGAACAAGGAAGCGTATCTCATGAAACTGTGGCAAACCCTTGGCGTGGCCGTGCTGGCCTTCGTCAGCAGCAGCTTGTTCGCCAACGAACAAGTGTTCTACACCCAGCACAACATCTGGCTGTTCAAAGGCAAAAGCGTCACCACCAATTACGCCGTGGATGTGCTGATTCCGGTTAACAGCAAGGTGAAGCTGGTTGATGAAGACGGTGACGAGCTGGAGCTGGTGCTGCTCGAAGGCAACGTCGAGTTCACCGTGGTCAATGTCGAGAAACACTCGAAGCAGGAGATGGCAACCATCAAGTCGCGCCTGCTGGGCGACAAGCCGGTCGATCTGGGCAAGTTCAGCAAGCTCGGCAAAGACGCGATCAAAATGGGCGAAGTCAAACCGGGCATGACCAAGGCCGAGGTGCTGATTGCCCGTGGTTATCCGCCGGGTGTCGGCACGCTGAATACCGAAAGCGATACCTGGAAATTCTGGCAAACCAAGTGGAACACCATTCTGGTCCAGTTCCAGGACGGCAAGGTCGCCAGCATCAAGGACTGATGCGGAAACGACAGGCCCCACGCCGCAAAAAGAAACCGCGTCATGACGCGGTTTCTTTTTTTCTGAAACAAAAGCGGACGAAAGGTTCAGTCGAACTCGAACGGCAACTTGGCAGCATTGCTGTACAGCCGCTCCTGCTCCAGATCGGCGCGCATCAGCGTATGCGTTTCCAGCCAGCCACGCGGGAACTGCAGGCGCAGCAATTCGCGCTCGACCTCCAGTTTTAGTTTGGGCAACGGTTCATCCGAACGCCGGTGATGCAGCAGTGCCGCCAGACGAATGAGTCGCATCAGCCGCTTGGCTTTCACCCGCCAGTATTTGGGCACGGTGGCAAACTCGTCTTCCGGATACTTGCGCCGATGACCCCGCACCAACAGCGCCAGCAATTGTTTTTCCTGCTGGGAAAAACCGTCAATGTCACTGTGGGTCAGCATGTAGGCGCCATGCTTGTGCATCTGGCCAAAGCTGATGACCAAACCGATCTCGTGCACCATTGCCGCCCAGCCAAGAATGGCCTGCAACTCCGGTTCGTCGAGATTCCATTCATGGGCAACTTGCTTGTACAGCATCAGCGCGGTGTCACGAACCCGTTCGGCTTGTTCCAGATCGATCTGATGCCGGTGCACCAGACCATAGATGCTGCGCTCGCGCACATCGAGATGGCTGAAGCGGCCGACCAGTTCGTACAGCAGACCTTCACGTAACGCCGCTTCGGTCGCCTGCATTTCGGCAATGCCGAAAATTTCGAAGCATGACAACAGAATTGCCAGACCCGGAGCAAAAATGGCTCGTCGGTCATCATTGAGCGTCGGCAATTTCAGCTTGTCGGCGTTACCGAGTTCGATGATTTCATCGCGCAGCGCGGTCAACCGTGACAAAGTGATGGCGCCGTCGTCATAACGGGCGCGCAGGATGTCGGCAATGCTGATGATGGTGCCGGAGCTGCCGATAGCGATCTGCCAGCCGAGCTTGCGGTAGCGCTGCTCGATGGTCTGCAGTTCAAGGTAGCACTGCATTTGCGCCGCCTTGAACCGGGCCTTGCTGATCTCACCGCCGGCGAAGAACTGGCGCTCGAACGAGACGCAGCCCATCTGCAGCGAATCGAGCAGCTGTGGACTGAAGCCGGTGCCAATGATGATTTCGGTGGAGCCGCCGCCGATGTCGATCACCAGACGGCGATCTTTCTCGGCCCGGGTGTGGGCAATGCCGGCGTAGATCAACCGGGCTTCTTCCTTGCCGGCGATGACTTCAATTGGAAAACCGAGCACGTCTTCGGCGCGCTGCAAAAATTCGTCGGCATTCTTGGCCAGTCGCAAGGTATTGGTGCCGACCACACGCACCGCGTCAGGGTGCATGCCTTTCAGGCGCTGGCCGAACACTTTCAGGCATTCGACGCCGCGTTGAATGGCTTCTTCCGATAGTCGCTTGTCATCGTACAGACCCGCGGCGAGCTGCACCCGTTCCTTGATCCGGCCGAGCGTCTGCAGGCCACCGTCGACGACGCGGGCCACGCTCATGTGAAAACTGTTGGAACCGAGATCAACCGCCGCAACGATCTCGTGTTGCGGCGGATTGTCTTTCAGGCTGGAGCGCGGCATCGCGGCGGACGATGCTCAGCGACGACCGTGGCGACCGCCACCCGGGCGGCTGCGGGCACCACCGCGACGATTCGGCTTGTGCTCACGCACGGCCGGCGACAGACGGATCATGTCGCGCGGCGAAACCGGTTCGCGCAGCAGTTCCGGATCGATGTTCTGGGTCGGAATCTTGAAGCCGATGTAGTTCTCGATGCCCGGCAGATTGATCGCCGTTTCTTCACTGGCAAAGCTGATGGCATCGCCTTCGGCGCCGGCACGGGCGGTCCGGCCGATGCGGTGCACGTAATCTTCCGGGTCGTCGGGCAGATCGTAATTGAACACATGGCTGATACCGACGATGTGCAGACCGCGCGCCGCGACATCGGTGCAGACCAGCACTTCCAGCGTGCCGTTTTTCAGTTCTTCCAACAGCGCCAGCCGCTTCTTCTGTGGCACATCGCCAGTCAGCAAGCCGGCATTGAGACCGAAGGCGGCCAGATAGGCCCACACTTCTTCACTGGCCCGGCGGGTGTTGGCAAAAACGATGGCGCGTTCTGGCTTGATGGTGTCGAACAAGCCGAGCAGCAACGGAATGCGTTCGTCATTGGACGGGTAGTAGAGCACCTGCCGCACCCGATCAGCAGTGACCTGTTCAGCCTCGACCTGGATATGCTCGGCATCGTTCATGTGCTCGTAGCCGAGCTCCAGCACCCGCTGCGACAGCGTTGCCGAGAACAGCATGTTGAGCCGGTCATGCGGCGGCGGCATCTTGCGCAGCAGGTAGCGGATGTCGGCGATGAAGCCGAGATCGAACATGCGATCGGCTTCGTCGAGGATGACCACGTCGATGGCTTCCAGCCCGTAGACGCCCTGCTTGTAGTAGTCGATCAGCCGGCCGGTGGTGCCGATCAGCACGTCAACACCGCCTTCGATGGCCTTGCGCTGCTCTTCGTAGCCGGCGCCACCGTAGACGACGACCAGGCGCAGATCGGTTTCCGAGGCCAATTTGAGACCATCGTTATAGATCTGGACGGCCAGCTCCCGGGTCGGCGCCATGATCAGCACGCGCGGCTCGTTGGCCCGGCGGCCCTGAATGGCCGGCAAGGTCAGCAAATCATTGAAAGCGGCCAGCAGAAAGGCCGCGGTCTTGCCGGTGCCGGTCTGGGCCTGGCCAGCGATGTCCTTGCCGGCCAACAGCTTGGGCAGGGTCGCTGCCTGGATGGGGGTACAACGGTCATAGCCCATTTTGTCGAGGGCTTTCAGCAGGGCCGGGTGCAGGCCAAGCGAGGCAAAACGAATATCGGTAAGATGTGTGCTCATGCTATCCATATGACGGTCGGGCATGCTTTCGGGCGCCGCCGCCGGTGTTGTATCAGTTGCAGTGAAATACAGTTTAGACGGATGATCCGCCGCCCCTGCCGGTAGTATCGATCCGGTTACCCAGGAGAGTTTTTTCCATGAGCCAAAACATTGTCTATTTGAGCGACGCCAGCTTCGAGGCCGAAGTGCTCAAGTCGGAGACGCCGGTACTGGTCGATTATTGGGCCGAATGGTGTGGCCCTTGCCGCATGATTGCGCCGATTCTCGACGAAATCTCGACCGATTATGCCGGCCGGCTCAAGGTCGCCAAGCTTAACATCGACGAGAATGCCGCGACACCGCCGAAGTACGGCATCCGTGGCATCCCGACCCTGATGCTGTTCAAGAACGGCCAGGTTCACGCCACCAAAGTCGGTGCGCTGTCCAAGTCGCAGCTGACCGCTTTCCTCGACAGCAACCTGTAATTGACGACAGCCGGGGCCACGAATTCCGTGGCGCCCGGCTGGACGTGCCCATCGTTCGATGCTATTTTGAGCACCAGTGGTCCTCCGCCACTGCCTTTTACGATAACCATCTCCCAGAACTGAAACCGTCTCGGCCTCGCTGCCGGTAGCCCATCTGTTTTTGCACCTGCGCTTCCGTGATCAGCCCGTCGCCCCCGATCTGTGAACACAGCCCCGCCCATGAATCTGACTGAACTGAAGAAAAAATCCGCTCAGGAACTCTCCGATATCGCGATGACCTTCAACCTCGAAGGTACCGCCCGCCAGCGCAAACAAGACATCATCTTCGCCATCCTGAAGAACCACGCCAAGAACGGCGAGGCGATCTACGGCGATGGCGTGCTGGAGATCCTGCCCGACGGCTTTGGTTTCCTGCGCTCGAGCGATGGCTCCTACCTCGCCGGTCCGGATGACATCTACGTTTCACCCAGTCAGATCCGTCGGTTCAATTTGCACACCGGCGACACCATTGCCGGCCAGATCAGGCCGCCGAAAGAAGGCGAACGCTATTTCGCGCTGCTCAAGGTTGATCACATCAACTTCGACAAGCCGGAAAACGCCAAGAACAAAATCCTGTTCGAAAACCTGACCCCGCTGCACCCGAATTCGCGTCTGCGCCTCGAGCGCGGTAACGGCTCCACCGAAGACATGACCGCCCGCGTCATCGATCTGTGCGCGCCGATCGGCAAAGGCCAGCGCGGCCTCATCGTCGCACCGCCAAAAGCCGGCAAAACGATGATGCTGCAGAACATCGCCCATGCCATCACCGCCAACCACCCGGACGTAACCTTGATCGTACTGCTGATCGACGAACGTCCCGAAGAAGTCACCGAAATGCAGCGCAGCGTGCGCGGTGAAGTGGTTGCCTCGACCTTCGACGAACCGGCCACCCGCCACGTTCAGGTCGCCGAAATGGTGATCGAAAAAGCCAAGCGCCTGGCCGAACACAAGAAAGACGTGGTCATTCTGCTCGACTCGATTACCCGTCTGGCCCGCGCCTACAACACCGTCATTCCATCGTCCGGCAAAGTGCTGACCGGTGGTGTCGACGCCAACGCGCTGCAAAAGCCAAAGCGCTTCTTCGGTGCCGCCCGCAACATCGAAGAAGGCGGCAGCCTGACCATCATCGCCACCGCGCTGGTCGACACCGGCTCGAAGATGGACGAAGTCATTTACGAAGAATTCAAAGGCACCGGCAACATGGAGTTGCACCTCGACCGCAAGATCGCCGAACGGCGCATCTGGCCGGCGATCAACTTCAACCG
>CAMLKQ010000057.1 GCA_946480585.1 uncultured Kangiella sp. | reverse complement strand
AACTGGCGCTTGATGCCATCCTCGAAAACGCCGACGACGGCGGCCGCCATGCCGGTGCCAATGCTGTGCATTTCCTGCACCTGACCGGCCACCTGATTTACGGCTGGCTGTGGTGCCAGCTGGCGCAAATTGCCGCCAGCGCGGAAGACAGCGAAACGTATTACCAGCACAAGCTGCTGACGGCCGATTTTTTCCGTCGCCAACTGATGCCGCGCACGGCCAGCCTGCGCACGCTGATTGTCGGGTCGGCACACGACTGGGCGCAGCCGGAGGCGAGTTACTTTGCCGTGTAAGCAATGACGGTGGGTGTTTGCCATTGATTGAAGAGCGCAATCTCCGGATTGCGCTTTTCTTTTGCCGGTGGGTAACGCTCTGTTTCCCGATCTGCGCCGATCCGGCTGCCTCGGTTTCGCTACACTGACCGCACGAAACCTCAGGTCAGGCGAGACCCCATGTACGACCGTTTGCAACAGGAACGCGACACACTTTCCCATGTATTGGAAACTGTGATGCGTCACGCCACCGGCTATTTGCAGCAGTTGCCGGATCAGCCGGCAGCGCAGCGTGCCGAGCTGCCAGCGTCGCACGCCTTGCCCAACGAGGGCGTCGGCTTTGCCGCTGCGCTGAATCAGTTCAGTGAACGTTGGCAGCCACAGCTCAGCGCCAGTGCCGGACCTCGATACCTTGGCTTCATCACCGGTGGCGCGACACCGGCCGCGCTCGCCGGTGACTGGCTGACCAGTGCGCTGGATCAGAACCCGATGAACAGCCTCGATGGCGCCGGACAGTTGCTGGAACGGGAAGCGTTGGCCTGGCTGCGCGACTTGTTTGATTTGCCGGCCGCATTCGCCGGCAGCTTTGTCTCCGGTGCCACCGTTTCCAACATGGTCGGGCTCGCGATTGCGCGCGAGTGGTGCGGCGAGCAGCGCGGTATCAGCGTCGCCAGTGATGGTCTTGCCGCGCTCGGCACGATCGAGATTCTGTCCGGTGCTACCCATTCCAGTGTCTACAAGGCCGCGGCCATGCTCGGCATCGGGCGCAAGGCGATCCATTCAATTGCGTTGCTGCCGGATCGTGAAGCGGTCGATGTCGCCGCATTGGAGCAGGCGCTGGCGGCGAGGGCCGGTCAGCCGGTGATCGTCGTTGCCAATGCCGGCACGGTGAACAGCGTTGACTTCGATGATCTGACGGCGATCGCCGCGTTGCGTGCGCGTTATCCGTTCTGGTTGCACGTCGATGCGGCATTTGGCGCCTTTGCCCGCCTGCTGCCGGAGCATGCCGACAAACTGAAAGGGCTGGAGCTGGCCGATTCGATCTGCATCGATCTGCACAAATGGCTCAACGTGCCTTATGACAGCGCCGTGCAATTCAGCCGTCGTCAAGATTTGCAAGTCCGGGTGTTCCAGAACGCATCGGTCTATCTCGGTATGCCGACTGGCGATCCGGATTTCGTGCATCTGACGCCGGAAAATTCTCGCCGCTTTCGTGCCTTGCCGGCGTGGTTCAGCCTGCTCGCGTATGGGCGCGCCGGCCATGCCGACATCGTTGCCCGCAATGTCGCGTTGGCGGATGCCCTGAGCAGGCAATTGGCGCAGGAACCGCGTCTGCAGTTGCTCGCACCGACCCGGCTCAACGTGGTTTGCTTCAGCCTGGCCGACCGACCGACGGCGGAACGCATCCAGGCGCTGGTCCGTTTGCTGCGCGATGACGGTGAAGTGTTTCTTACACCGACGGTGTATCAGGGCACCTGGGGCGTCCGCGCCGCGTTCAGCAACTGGCGCACGGAAGACTCCGATATTGACCGCATTGTTGCAGCATTGACGCAGGCGCTGGAGCGTCTGGGCTAAGCCGGCAATGGTCAAGACCGGGGCAGTTGGCTAGAATGCCGGGCCCGCGTCCCGGTAGCTCAGCTGGATAGAGCATCCCCCTCCTAAGGGGAAGGTCGGACGTTCGAATCGTCTCCGGGACGCCATTTCTCTTGCTGTTTTCCTCACCATCACCGCGACTGCTCAGTTTTTCGCCAGCACGGCACTTCGTCTGATCAGGCGGTGTCGATAGCTTTCTATCGGTACGCCACTGCCATCATTCGGTGTCGTGTAGTACACCACCTGCATGCTGTCACCGCTGAGTTCGACCCTTGCAAAGCCCCACACCATGTCGGCAACGTAGTGGGTGATTTTTTCCGGATAGGTACGGTTCTGATACGCCATGAACGCCTTGTTGGCGCCGCGTTGTTTGGCGGCGGCGCCGGACACGATTTGCGGTAACGGCGGCAGGTTCTTGAACGCGGTGTCGACGCCGGTGCCGGCGCAGCTGTCTTCGTGCAATTCCAGCGTGTGCTCATGGCCGGCGAACCAGGCATCGGCATAGCGGCAGGCGATCGGCATCAACAACTTGCGCAGCGCATGACCTTGTTCAAATTTGCTGCCGCTCGATGCCCAAACCGGATGATGCGCGACGAGAAATTTCCATTTCGCGTCGGAGTTTTGCATCGCCTCGCGTAACCAGTCCAGCTGCCGGTGTTCGGCGTCCGTTTGCGGCATGGCCCAGGGATCGTTCTTGTCCAATTCTTGATGGCGAATTTCGCTGCCGTCATCGGCGAGCTTGTCGTCGTACACCGTGGTGCTGCCAAGCAGCAGCTCGGTATCGACAATGAACAGCTCGACCAGTCCGTTCGCCGCTGCCGGCTTCACCCGATAGAAAAATCCGTCGATATAAAACGCCGGATGGGCTTTCAGGTAGTCGACCTGCGCCAGCGCTCCTTCGCGCGAGGTATTCCAGTCGTGATTGCCCAGCGTGACATAGGTTTTGAAGCCAGGCTTGCCCAAGCCCAGATCGGCGTAAGGCGCATCAAACACTTTCTGAAAGCGCGTGCCATCGTCATGGCCATCAGCACCCAGGGTAGCGCCGTCTGGATAGATGTTGTCGCCGAGCATGACCGCAAAATCGCAACCATGCTGCTTGCAGCTGGTTTTCATCGCCTGCGAGACCGGCAACAAGCCGCTGGCCGGCACATAGCTTTTCAGGCTCGGGTGGAAATACATCGGTGATGGCCGGAAGTCGGCGATGGGCTTTTTGTCTTCCAGCCACTCGGCGCGCTCCATGGCAATGAAGGCCTCTGGCGTTGGATAGGGCGGGTTGTATTCCTCCGGCTCGAGATAATCCATGTGATAGCCACTGTCGCCAAAGGCGAGAAAGTGGATGGTCTCACTCGGTTTTGGCGTTTCACTGTGGCAGGCGGCCAGCAGCAACACGCTGCTGCCAAACAAATACTTGAATGACATGGGAATACCTTGACGGACGGCATGCGCGAAGGCATGCCGTTTTCTGGTTGAACGTGCGTGGTGTCAGTCGAGTTTCAAGCTGCTGCGAATGTCCGACCATGCGACATATTTGAAATTTTGCTTGCCTTGCGGGAGCCGCTTGCGGCCGTCCTGCAACACCAGCAAACCCTCGCTGAAGGCACCGCCGAAATTGCCGGCACTGACCTCCAGTCCATCGGTTTCGGAAACGCCGTCGATCCCGGTCTCGATATTGATGCCTACACGGAAACGACCGCGCGATGCGAAAGGTGGTTTCGCGTCAAGCACGACATAGCTGTCGTCGCCTTGACTGGAAATCACCAGATAGCTGCGCTCGGCGTTCTGCCAGATGCCGATGCCTTCGATGTCAGCCTCGATACCTGCACCGGCCCGGATCACTTCCGTCATCGTGGTCGCTGCGTCGGCATTGGCGGCGAGCGTCCAGACCGCGACGTCTTCCTCACCAACATACAGTTGCTGGTTGCGATCATCGGCAACACAGCCTTCTGGTTGGCTGGCGAGGCTGAATTCGCGCAACAGTTCCAGCGCCAGCTTTCCGTTGTTGCTGGCCAGTCGGTATTGCAGGAAACGGCCGTCCTTGTCGTTTGGAATGGCGTGGATTTCGCCGGCACGCGGCGAATACAGGCAGAGTCCGTAGATCTCCGTCATCGCCACTGGCAAATTGCCGAGCTCGGTCACAACGCCGCTGTCGCGGGCAATGCTGTAAACGGTCAGGCTGTTGAAGCTGCGGTTGCCGGCCACGGCCACATCGACGGTTTTTCCTTGCCAACTGAAGCCGGTGCGGATATCGATGTTGTTGATGTCTCCACTCGGCAAAGCTTGCAGCTGTTTGCCGTTCAGATCGTAAACCAGCAGGCCGAATTTTTTGTCGGTTGCCAGCACACGGCTTTTTCCGGGCTCGGTCGGGTGTTGCCAGATCGCCGGATCATCTGCAGCATCGCCTTCGCTTACCACAAACTCGGTTTGCACCCGGGCCGGTACGGCCGGTATCGAGGCGGGCGCGTCGGGTGTCTGAGCGATGGTCAGCGTGGTGCGGAAAAACTGATCGCTGTCGTCGTCGCGCAGCAACAAGTGCAGCTGCTCGGCTTGCCGTTGCACCGCGAGTTGTTCCGGCTGTTCGGTACCCGCCAGCGCGAGCGGCGGCAGCGCCTGCCAGCGCGCTTCGCGATACTGATAACGATGCAAGCTGGTGTTTTCGCCATCGACAATCAAGACGTCGCCGGCGGCACTCGCCAACCCATCGGCGCTGCCGAGCGGGCCATGTGGCTCCACCAAAGCAATCACCTCCCGATTCAGATCGGTTTCGGCGGCGGCCGGATAACGCCAGACACCAACCCCTTCTTCATTGACGTACAAGGCATCCGCCGCATCATCGACCGCACAGAACTTGGCGGTCGGCGGCAAGCTCAGTTGCCGCAAAGGTTTTGCTTCTGGCAGCAAGCTGTCATCGGTACCGAGCAACCAGTGTTCCCCGCGACCCTCTTCACCAATAACGAACAACTGCAAAAGGTTGTCGCGGTCGCGATAGAGGCAAACGGATTCGACGCCAAATGACAGGCGCGGCAAATAGAGTGGGGTACCGAAATGCGGCTCGCTAGCGTGCAGCGACAACACCACAACCTGATGTCGGATGCGGTCGTAGCTGGCGAGCCAGCGTGACGCTTCGCCGTGGCCGCGACTGTCGAGCGTGTCGAAGCGGCCATCAAGCTTGCTGCGAACGTTGCCGTTTGCATCCAGCAGCAGCAATCCTTGGCGCGGGCTGGCAACGACGCGTTCGATACCCTGCCATACAGCCGTGTCCGGCAACAGCTGTGCGGCATCGACGGCCCATTCGCGGGCAGTTGCCAGTGGTTGCAAGCTCAGTGTCGCGATCGGTGTGTTGGTCGTCGCTGCGGTAGGCGCTGCTTGCTCGTTGCTTTCAGGTGCCGGTTGCTCGCACCCGGAGATCACAATGGCAAGGCACAGCGACAGCAGCAGCCGTTGTGGCGCGCGCGACGGTAAAGTCGAAAACATGAATCGGTCCTTAAAAAAGGGTCGCTGTGCAGTGGCTACCAGCGCAGCGACCAACCCTGACTCAGAATTGGCTGTAGCTGATGCCGACGGCGTAGCTCGGGCCGTAGCTTTCATATTGGTGGTTGTAGGCGCGCCGGCCGGTATAAGCATAGTAGGGCTCGTCACCGAGGTTGCGTGCTTCAACATACAGTTGCAGGCCTTTGCTCAGGAATACCCGCGCCGACAGATCGTACTGTGTCTGGCTGTCGACGATGACATCGTATTGTTCGTCACTGACATCGGCGATTTCGTACAGGTATTCCGACTTGTAGTTGCCGGTCAGGCGCAGGCTCCAGCGCTCATTCTCGTAGCCGATGGTGATATTGCCGGTGGTGTCGGATTGGCTTGGCAAGCTGATGTCACGGACATCGCCGCTGCCGTTTTCGATCTCGGCGTCAGAGTCGGTCAGCGTGGTGTTGGCGGCCAGCAAGAAACCATTGGCAAACTTCTGTGACCAGGCCAGCTCCAGACCATAGACGCTGGCGCTGTCGCCGTTGGCGAAGCTGATCGCTTCATCAAAGTCCAGCCAGTCGCCGCTGCCAGCCAGATCGGTCTGGTAAACGAAGTTGTCGATGTCCTTGTGGAAGACAAACGCCGACAGCACGCTGGCCTTGCCAAAGAAATGTTCGATGCCGGCGTCCAGATTGCGCGCTTCCAGCGGCTTCAGGTTCGGATTGCCGAACTCGGCTTCATCGCCATCGATGACAAAGCCCGGTGCCCGTTCACCAAAGGTCGACCTCACCACGCTGTGGGTCAGCGCCAGTCGGATCTGGGTGTTGTCGCCGAGGAGGTAGCGGCCGTGCAGGCCGGGCAGCCAGTGCTTATCATCGCGTTTGGCGGTCACGGCTTCGAATTCGCCATCGCGCAAGCCGGTGCCTTCGGCTTCAAAGCGGGTGCTTTCGAACCGGACGCCGGCGATCACGCGCCAGTTGTCCCAGTTCATCGTTTGCATCAGGTAACCGGCGTCGATGTCTTCCTGCATGTTGAAGTCTTCAATGCGTGAGGCTTCCTCATCGAAAAATTCGCTGCGGTCGAGCTGAGCCAACAGATTTCGCACCGCGCCACTGGCGATGGCAGGGCCAAACTGACCATACGCGTAATCGACGCTGCCGCTGCTGAGTGCGGTAAGGCTCAGTGCCTCATCGCTGATGCCGTAATCGCCGAAGTCTTCGAATGCCCACACGTCCACATCATTGTCTTTTTCGCGGCGGCTCAGCTTGGCGCCGAATTTCAGCGTGGCATCGGCTTCGCCCCAGCTGTAATCGCGGCTGAAGTCGAGCCGGGCGTTGTGTTCGGTATCAGTGGTCTCGCTGTCGGCGAGTTCGGCCTCATCCAGCGCGAAGTTTTCGGCCTGATAGAACGCCTCGTCGAGTTGCAGTTGCGGCCGCCGGGTATTGCGGAAACCGCCGGAGCCACCGTCAGCGGTGAACACTGCCGGATCGAGTTGGTCTGGATTGTCTTCGCCGGCGCGACCGTAGCCGAGCTGGCCTGCCACACGCCAGCGGTCGAATTGCTTGTCGCCGCCGATGACAAGGGAATAGATGGTCTGGGTTTCTTCCCGGTCTTTCAGTTCACGCTCGACTTCGACCGCGCCGGTTTCGCCGTCGGCCAGCGCGTCTTCAAACTCGGCTTTCAGCAGCTGCCGGTATTCCTGATCGGCAAAGCGGCTGTACAGCGTGCGCAACCAGTATTTGCTGTCGTCATCCGGGCGATAATCGAAGTTCAGCGCCGCGCCGATCCGCTCGCGCTCGATGCTGTAATCCCGTTGCTCGACACTGGCGAGCCGGGCGGCGTCATCAAAATCCCAGTCACCACCGGTCTCGACGTTGTCAGAACCAAAGGTGCGGTCATGAAAATTGATGGCGGCAGCAATGCCGAAGCGCTCGTCAGTGCCGAGTCGGCTGCTGAACGCGGCGGCGTATTTCGGGCTGTATTCGCCGGTGTTGTCGTCGTAGCTGCTTTCGGCGCTCAGGCTGTAGAAGCCGCCTTTGTAATCGAAGGCCGACAGGCTTTCGACTTCGACAGTGCCGCCAAGCGAGTTCGCGTCCATGTCTGGCGTCAGTGTCTTGACCACCGACACCGATTGCACCAGCTCAGCTGGCAGCACGTCGAGCGCAACGGCGCGGCGTTCGCTTTCCGGTGCTGGCACCAGTGAGCCATTGATGGTCACGGCATTCAGATCCGGGCTCAAGCCACGGACGCGAATGAAGCGGCCTTCGCCCTGATCGCGTTCAATCGAAATGCCCGGCACGCGCTGCAAGGCTTCGGCGGCGTTGTCATCCGGCAACTGGCCGATGCCGTCCGCCTTGACCACGCTTTCGATGCGGTCCGAGGCGCGCTGGTCGCGCAGCGATTGTTCAAGGCTGGCGGCCTGACCGATCACTTCGATGCGGACCACTTCGCTATCCGCGTCGAGGGTTGGGGCAGGGGCTTGCTCGGCGGCCTGTGCGGCCAGACCGGTGGCAACAGCCAGAGCCAACATGCTCCGGCGAAACAGCGGGCCGGCGAGCGCGGCTTGATGGTGCTTCACGTGACAACTCTCCCGATTGGAAATACGACGGCAAGCGGCGGAGACGCTGCCGCAACTGGGGCGCACGCTAGGGGCAGCAGATGGCAGTTCGATGACAGCGGTCTTGGCACACCATCAAATGCCGGTGTTTTGCTGCTTGTGTGCGTGCCAATTGAGCTGATTGAACCGGGTTAAAACGGACCATCGTCCGCGTTCGACGGCCGGCGTGGCGTGTCTCATCCGCGTCACTGGCGGCATCACAACGCCTGACGCAATTTGCACTGAGCTGATTTGACCCGTAGCGACATGGGCTGACACGGCAACGTCATCTGGCCGTGTTGAACTGCCGACTGTTACAAACAGGTTGCAGGTGTTGTCGATGTTGCGGTCGTTCTTGTCATACGCGGGTTTGAACCATCAGCGCCGTTATGGCCCGTTGGTGTGGTTGCTGCCGGTAGTGCTTGCCGCGCTGCTGATCCTGTTCGCCATGGCTTGGCACGGTAGCGGCAAAACCAGTACGCAATGGGTCTGGCTCGACATCCTGGGTGAAGGCGGCACTGCGATCCTGATTTTCAGCTGGCTCAACTGGGTGCTGCGCAGTCGGCCCGGTGGTCGGGTGACCCGTTTTCTGTGCTGGGGGTTGTCGCTGGTCTTTCTCGCCATGTGGACCGATGCGCTGGATGAATTTTTCCGGCTGCCGGATAGCGCGCAGTGGGATCACTGGCTCGAGTCGGCCACAATGCCAGTCGGCTTGCTGGTGCTGACCTTCGGTATTTATCACTGGCATCAGGAACAACTGGTGCTCAATGTCCAGATGAACAAGCGCGAGCGGCTGTTTCGTGAGCATCGCCATTTTGACGCACTGCTGCCTTTGACGGGCGCCGCCTATCTGCGCCGCCAATTGCAGCGTGAGCTGTCGCTCGTGCCGCGCGGAGGTATCGCCGGTTTTGCTTTGGTGGCGCTCGATCTGAATCAGTTTACGGCAGTCAATCGTGAGCAGGGTTTTGCTGAGGGCGATCGCGCTTTGCAGGCGGTGAGCCAGTTGTTGTTGCTCAATTTGCGCCAAGGCGATTTGTTGTGCCGCCTGGCGGGTGATCGCTTTGTCGCCTTGCTGCCTGAGACCTCAATGGAAACGGCCCACCACATCGCGGCCGATCTGGCGGCGGCCGTTGCGACGCTGGCCTATCGCACGGCGCGTGGTGTGCGCGTGCAGCTGAGCGCATCAGTGCTGACCGTGATGCCGGGGCAAAACGATTCGGCGGATCAGTTGCTTGCCCGGTTGGGGCAAGTACCGCTCCCGGGCGCGCCGCGCGCTACCGCTGTTTTCGCCTGAATCAGAACCGGAACCAGAGCCATGTCAGCGCTGGTCGCCTGCTATGAACGCGATGACCGCGTCATTCCGGTGCATGAGCAACCGGCCTGTCTGATCGATTTGGCATTGACCCGGGATGTCGACAGCCACCGCTTGCTGCGTGGTACCGGCCTGTTTCTGGAACAGCTGGATAGCGAGCGGATGATCAGCCCGCAGCAGTATCTGCGCTTGTTCGGCAATGCAGTAGAACTGCTTGGCGCGAACGACACCAGCTTTCAGCTCGGGCACCGGTTGTTGCCCGGCCATTATGGTGAACTCAGTACGGCGTTGGCGCATGCCGGCCATTTTGCCGACGCGCTCGATTTGCTTTTGCAGCAGCGCAGCCGCTTGAGTCCGTTGCTGGCACCGCGGCTGCATCTGGACGAGCGGTATGTTTGTTTGTACTGGCTCGATGTCTGCGGTGCGGGTAGTTTGCGTCCGCAGCTGGTGGAAGCCAGCATGACGGCAGTCACGGCAATGTGCCGTTGGCAAAGCGGTGAACGTTGGCCGTGGCAATTTCTGTTTAGCCACCGCGCACCTGCCTACTGCGAGCAGTACCAAGCCCACTTGGGCGAGTCTTTGCACTTCGACTGTCAGGTCGATGCGATGGTGCTGCCGCGCGCGCTGTTTCTCGCGCCATGGCCGCGGGCTTCGCAGACGGTGGCGGCATTGGCGCGGCAGCGGCTCGCGCAGCAGCCGATGTTTGCCGGTAGCAGCTTTGTCGAGCAGGTATTTGCGCAGATGCTGCAATCGGTGCGGACGGGTTGCAGTCTTGAAACTGTCTCTACCAGCCTCGGTATCAGCCCGGCCACCTGCAAGCGCAGGCTGAAGGCTCATGGCTGGTGCTTTCAGGCCTTGCATGATGCCGTGCGCAAGCATGTGGCGCTCTATCTTTACTGGGGCCGTGGCTATGACAGCGAAGCGGTGGCGGATCATCTCGGCTTTCAGGACCGCACCAACTTCCGCCGTTCGTTCAAGCGTTGGACCGGACAACTGCCCAGCACCTTGCGCCACTACCTGCCCCAGCTGGGCTGAGCTGAGCTTCCAGCCGGAAGCAGCGGCCGGAGACTGCGGCCGGAACACCGCCGCGCTAATCGACCCGGATCAAATTCAATCCCGAACCTTTGTGCCATGATTGGCTTTCGCAGTGGCGGCGAGGGGATGGCATGGACGAAGACCGGCAACCGGTGCTGCGCATGCAGGGCGTGCGCAAGGTCTATCAGGCCGGCGAGGTCGAGGTGGTGGCCTTGCGCGAC
>CAMLKQ010000056.1 GCA_946480585.1 uncultured Kangiella sp. | reverse complement strand
CATGTTTCCGATCGCGGCCAGTTTGGTCGCACCGTGTTGACCGCGACTGAGCAACAGCTCGATGCGCTCGGTCAGGTCATTGCACTGCGCGTGCTCGGTCAGCAGTTCTATCGCGCACTCGATCAGCGCGTGGGCGTGACTCGCTTGCACGGCAAACTCAGCGCGTTTACGCAAAACGAAGAAGGTGTGCAGATCACGCTGCAGCACGACGGCACAGCACAGCAGCTGCAAACGCGGGTCTTGCTCGGTGCCGATGGCGGGCCGTCCGGTTTGCGCGCCATGGCCGGCTTGCCGGTCGATGTGATCGATTACCAGCAGAGCGCGGTGATCGCCACCGTGCGCGCCGAGCGCGCGCATCAGCACTGGGCCTATGAGCGGTTTACCGACACCGGTCCGCTGGCGTTGTTGCCGATGACCGATAACCGGCTGTCGCTGGTCTGGACGCAAACGCCGGATGAAGCAGCGCGCTTGCTGGCATTGACCGATGCGGAATTTTTGCGCGAGCTGCAATCCGCATTTGGCTGGCGACTCGGCAAATTGACGCAGATCGGCGCCCGCGAGAAATTCGATTTGCGACGGATGCGCAGCCCGGTGCGCCGGCAAGGCCGCTTGCTGCTGATGGGCAATGCCGCGACCACGCTGCATCCGATTGCCGGTCAGGGCTTCAACCTCGCGTTGCGCGATGCGATGGCGTTTGCCGAGCGGGTGCGCGGTCAGTTGGCGGCCGGTCAGGATTGGTCCGCACCGGCCGCGCTCGACGCATTTGTTTGCGCCCGTCAGGCCGATGCCGAGGCGGTGGCCGGCATCACCGACAGCCTGGTCCGCTTGTTCAGCAATCGCTATCCGCTGTTGCGGCCATTGCGGGCGGCGGCGCTGTCGCTGCTCGATGTGCTGCCGCCGGCCAAGCGGGCGGTGGCGGTGGGGGCGATGGGCCTGCGCCGGTACGGCTGAGTTCTCGCCGTCACCTCACTTCGCTTGACCCAAACCACGGAAACCGACGCCGCGCTACGTATCGGGCTGGTGTCTGGATCAGCGTCGGGGCTGGCATCCCGGCGCCGGTTATGTCCTAATCCCCGACCCTTTTTACTCTCCCTGTCAGGTCAGGGCCGCATGGGTTCAGGAGATTCCGGAATGTCGGCGTTGCAGCAGTCGTCCTCGCCATCAGTGCAGCGCCAAGTCTGGCGCACGCCGCAGGCCGGTGATCTGGCCCAGCTCAGTCAGCAAACGGAAGCCCTGCCGGCTCTTGCGGCCGACGCGGTCCGGGTCGACGTCAAGGCGATCGGGCTCAATTTCGCCGACATCCTGGCTCTGACCGGCATGTATTCGGCGGCGCCGAGCGGATCCTTTATTCCGGGTCTGGAGCTCGCCGGTGTGGTGGCCGAGGTCGGTTCGACGGTTTCCCAGTTCAAAGTTGGCGATCGGGTCATGGGCTCGGTGCGTTTTGGCGCCTACGCCAGCGTGGTCGATGTCGCGGCCGACCGGCTGCAGCCGCTGCCGGACAGCTGGAGCTTCGCCGAAGGCGCGGCCTTTTTTGTTCAGACCTTTGCTGCCTGGTATGGCATCCATCATCTCGGCGCGGCCAAACGCGGCCAGCGCGCGCTCATTCATTCCGCTGCCGGCGGCGTCGGCCTGCAGGCGGTGCGGATCTGTCAGGCACTCGGTATTGACGTGGTCGGCACGGTCGGCAGCCCGGACAAAGTCGAGTTCCTGAAGACTCAGGGCGTCACCGATGTGCTGGTGCGCGAGCCGGATTTTGCCGCCCAGCTCAAACGTGAATTGGCCGACAAGCCAATTCATTTGGTGCTCGATGCAGTCGGTGGCAAGGTTCAGGAAGCCTCATTCAAGGCGCTGGCGCCGACCGGCCGGCTGGTCGTCTATGGCGCCACGGTTTTTGCGCCCGGCGAACGCAAGATGCGCCGCTTTCATATGTTGCTCGAATACCTGCGCCGGCCGCGCTACGACGCGCTGTCGATGATCAGCGAAAACCGGGCGCTGCTGGCGTTCAACCTGATCTGGCTGTGGGAACAGCGCGAGTTCTTTGACGCGATGATCCGGGAAATCGCCACGCTGAAGCTGCCGGCGCCGCATGTCGGACACCAGTTCCGCTTCGACGAGGCACCGCAGGCGCTGGAGTTGCTGCGCAGTGGTCGTTCGATCGGCAAGGTTGTACTGACGCGCTGATCGCAATGGCCATGAAGCTTGCCCGGTTTGCTGCACGTCATGCTGGCCTGACAAAAGGCGGGATTCGCCATTGCCTTTGGTCGAACCTCCCGATAGCATGGCGCCCCTTTCCCGAGCGGTTAAAATTTGACCGACTGCAGGTGCAGGATCGGCAGCGCAAGGTTGCGGCTGGCCGCTGCGCCGGTCGGCAGGTTGTCACGGCATGAACGCCATCACCCTTCCGATTCGACGCTGGCATGCCTGGGCGCCCGGTCTGGCCGATACGGCTGCCTGGCAGCGGTGGGCCGAGCAGGGCGCTGCCGCGCTGCCGGCGGAAACCGCCGCCGCGCCGGTCGAATTCGTCGAGCCGATGTTGCGCCGGCGCTTGTCGCCGCTGTCGCGGGTTGCCCTGCACTGCGCACACGCCGCACTGGCCGGCGAGCGCGCTGAACAATGGGTTTTTGCCTCGCGTCACGGCGAGCTTGGCACCACGGTGAATTTGCTGCGCCAGCTGGCGCAGGGCGAAGCGCTGTCGCCGATGGGCTTTTCGCTGTCGGTGCACAACAGCGCCGCCGGTTTGTACGGCATTGCCGGCAAAGACGCGACCCCGGCCACGGCGATTGCCGCCGGTCGTGACAGTTTGCAGGCCTGCTTGCTGGAAGCGGCGGCGATGCGCGCCAGCGGTGTGGGTAGCGTGCTGATCAGTTATGTCGAACAGGATTTGCCGGCGCCATTCCAGCCCTGGCAAGACGCGGAAGCGCCGCTGCTCGGGCTGGGCTTGCTGATCGCCGATGGCGGTGCGCCCTTGCAACTGTGTCGTGACACGAACCGCGCTGCTTATGCCTCGCCGGCACTGGCATTGATTCGTGCACTGACCGGCAAGAACGAGGCGACGCTGGTTGGCGAGCACATGAGCTGGGTCGTTCGTCATGGCTAGTTCGGTCAATGAACTGGCGGTGACCCGTGCACCGACGTCGCTGTGGCAGCGAGTCGGTCAGCAGCTGAATTATTGCTGGCGGGTGCTGGCCACCGGCTGGTGTTTTTTCAGTTTCAGTTTGGGCGGATTGCTGCTGACGCTGACGGTGTTTCCGATCATCCATTTGCGCTGGCGCGATCCGGACCAGCGGCGGGATCGGGCACAGCGGGCGATCCACCAGAGTTTTCGGTTTTTCATCGGCCAGATGATCTGGCTCGGGGTCATGAGTGTAGAGCTGCGCAATGCCGAACGCTTGCGTGAGCTCAATGGTGTGCTGGTGCTCGCCAACCACCCGACCCTGATCGATGTGGTGCTGATGATCAGCCTGATGCCGCGTGCCGACTGCATCGTCAAGGAAGCGCTGTGGCGCAACCGTTATCTCGGCGGTGTGGTGCGGGCAGCGCAATACATCCCGAACCGCGGTGCCGAGCAATTGGTGCAGGACTGCAGCAAGGCGTTGGCGAAACAGCGGCCGTTGATTGTGTTTCCGGAAGGCACCCGGACGGTGCCCGGTGAACCGTTCAGTTTTCAGCGTGGCGCCGCGCATGTGGCGCTCGCAACCGGTTGCGAGATGGTGCCGGTGATCCTGACCTGCAATCCGCCGACGCTGACCAAGGCGACGCGCTGGTACCAGGTGCCGCCGCGCCGGTTTCATGTTCGGCTCGAGGTGCTGGAGCCGATCCGGGCCGAACAGATTATTGCCAGTGGCACCGAAGCGCCGCTGGCGTCGCGCCAGCTGACCCGCTGGTTGCAGCAGTTTTTTTCCGACGCCGTCGCGGTAGCGGATGGCAAGCCGTCGGCAATAGAGTGATACGGAGTCGGTGGCCGCACCGATCACCGTTTGGCAAGTGCAGAACGAAGGTAGCAAGCAGGCATGAACGCATTGGAACTCGAGCTCAAACAGCTGATTATCGACACGCTGGCGTTGGAAGACATCACGCCGGACGACATCGATAGCGCAGCGCCGTTGTTTGTCGAAGGTCTGGGGCTCGATTCAATCGATGCGCTTGAACTGGGCGTTGCGGTGCAGAAGAAGTACCAGGTCAAACTGGATGCCAGCAACAGCAGCAACAAGGAGCATTTCCGCTCCGTCCGTAATCTGGCCGCGTTCATTGCCGGCCAGCAGCAACAGGCCGTATGAGGTAAGCGCCATGAAATCCCAGAGTGAAATTTTTGATGCCCTGAAAGGCATTCTGGTGGACGTGTTCGAAGTCGACGGCGACTCGATCACCATGGATTCGCGCCTGTACGAAGAGCTGGATCTCGACAGCATCGATGCGGTCGATCTGGTGATCAAATTGCAGGAACTGACCGGCAAGAAAATCAAGCCGGACGAGTTCAAACAAGTTCGCACGGTCGGTGATGTCGTGCGCACCGTGAGCGGATTGCTGCAGGCCGCCTGATGCGGCGACTGTTGCAGGCACTGGCCATCGGCCTGTTGCTGCTCTACCCCCTGCTGGTTTTTGTCGGCATCCAACGCTGGTCCCCCCGGGGACTGGCGTTGTTGCTATTGCTGGCACTAATCGTCCGGGCCGTGAGCTTGCCGAGCGCGACGGCGTGGCGGCATTGGCGCTGGCCCATGCTGGTGGGACTCGCTTTCGCGGCGACCGCGTGGTGGCTCAACGACAGCCAGTGGCTGCGCTATTACCCGGTGCTGATCAGCATCACCATGCTGGTGTTGTTTGCCGGTTCGCTGCGCTGGCCGCCGACCGTCATCGAACGGATCGCCCGCATTGAAAACGGTGGCGAGCTGGACGCGCGCGAGATCCGTTACACCCGTCGGCTGACCCAAATTTGGTGCGGATTTTTTGCCTTCAACGGCGCCATGGCGTTGCTCACCGCCTGGCAACCGTCCGTCACCTACTGGGCGATTTACAACGGCTTGATTTCCTATCTGTTGATGGGCGTGCTGCTGTTCGGCGAGCGCCTGTTCCGCAACCGTTTGCGCGAGTGGTTGGTGCCATGACGACGCTGCCGCTGTTGCAGGATTTTGCTCACTGGCAGCGCCGGGACGATTTGCCGGTGGCGTGGCAGGGCGCGCAGCTGCAGTGCGAACGCGACTTGCGTGAGCGCGTACAGACGCTCACACAGCGGCTGCCGGCAACGCCGGGTCAGCGTTGGCTGCTCTGGTGTGAAGATGCCTACGAATACCTGATTGGTTTGCTGGCGCTGTGGCAATGCGGCCATTGCGCGGTGTTGCCGGCCAACGCCCAGCCGGAAACCTTGCAAACGGTCGGCGCCGGTTGCGATGGCGTGCTGAGCGATATCCCTCTCGCCGCGTTCGGCGATGGGTTGTCGACCCGGCAGGCGCCCGTCACAACATTGATTTCAATGCCGCGCACGCCGTTGCCCGCCGATGCACTGGCGCTGCAACTGTTCACCTCCGGCAGCACCGGGGCGCCGAAAGCCGTGACCCGAACATTACGGCAATTGCAGGCGGAACTGCAGGCGCTGCAGCAACAGTTTCCGCTGCCGAACGCGACGGTGCTCGCCACCGTGCCGCATCATCACATTTACGGATTGTTGTTTCGTTTGCTGTGGCCACTCGCGAGCGCGCGGCCGTTTGTCGCGACACCGGAACATTATCCGGAGCCGCTGCTCGCACAACTGCAGCGTCATGCGCCGGTGCTGTTGATCAGCAGCCCGGCCCATCTCGAACGCTTGCCGACAGCGGTCGATCTGACAACGGTTGCGACGCATTGTCTGGCGGTGTTCAGCTCCGGTGCGCCGTTGCCGCGTGCCGCCGCGCTGCAACTGCAACAGGCCTTGGGCGCGGCACCGTTCGAAGTACTCGGCAGCACTGAAACCGGTGGCGTTGCCTGGCGTCAGCGTGACGCCGCTATCGCGGCGGAACCGTGGCAGCTGTTGCCGGGCGTGCAAGCACGATTGAACGCCGAGTCGGTGTTGGAAGTGCTGTCACCGGCGGCCGAAAAACAGCTGTGGTGCGCGCTCGGTGATCGCGCTGAACTGCTTGCGGATGGCCGGTTCCTGCTGCTCGGTCGCGCCGACCGGGTGGTCAAGATCGAAGCCAAGCGCTTGTCGCTGACTGAACTCGAACAGCAGCTGCAGGCGCATCCCTTCGTCGCCGAAGCTGCGGCGCTGGTGCTCGAGGGTGCCCGCACCGTGGTCGCGGTGGTGGTGCGGCTCACCGCCGCCGGTGCCGCCGCACTGGCGGCGCACGGCAAGCATCCGATCAATGAACAGCTGCGCGCGCATCTGGCCAACCGGTTTGAACGGGTGCTGCTGCCCAAACGTTTTCGCTATGTCGAAGCCATGCCGCGCGATGATCGTGGCAAACTCACCCAACAGGCGCTGCGTGCGCTGTTCTCCGAAGAGGTGTCGTCATGATCGGCGTGAAATCGACACAGGCTGTTGGCAAGGCCAAGGCAGGGACCTGCGTGGCTCGTGGCACACAGGCTCGATCTGCGCTGACCGCGCTGTTTGCAGAAGAGACGCTGTCATGACGGGCCCGAAACTGCCGATTGTTGTCGATGCCGAGACGGCCGAGAGCCGGGTCAGCCTTACCCTGCAGGTGCCACCGGGGCTGGTGTTTTTCCCTGGCCATTTTCCGGTGCACGCGATTCTGCCAGGGGTCGTCCAGATCGACTGGGCGATTCATTTTGGCCGGCAGTATTTCCCGCTGTTGCCGCGCTTCCAGAAAATGGAAGCGCTGAAATTCCAGGCCATCATCGAGCCGGCGCAAACGATCAGCTTGCTGCTGGAACACAAGCCGGCTACCGCGGCCCAGCCGATCGACAAAGTGTTGTTCACCTTTGACTCCAGCCGCGGTCGCCACAGCAGTGGCCGCATCGTGTTCGCTGCCGAGGCCACGGCATGAGCTTCAACCCGGCGTTTTTGGTCCCGAACTACAACCATGGTGGCGCCTTGCCGGCAACCGTGGCGGGGCTGCAACGCTTCGGTTTGCCGATTCTGATTGTCGATGATGGCAGTGGTGCGGCCGATCAGCGCGTGCTCGATCAGCTGCAGCACGAGCCGAATGTGTTTATCGAACGGCTGCCGGTCAATCGCGGCAAGGGCGCGGCCAGCATGCACGGCTTTCGCTGGCTGCTGCAACGCGGTTACAGCCATGCGTTCCAGATCGATGCCGATGGTCAGCACGATCAGCAAGTGATCCCGCAATTTCTCGCCGCCAGCGCGGCTGCGCCCGCGGCCATGATCGGCGGCAAGCCGGTGTACGACGCCAGCATTCCGAAAGCGCGTCTGTATGGGCGCAAGATCACCGATTTCTGGGTGGCGCTGGAAACCTTGTCGCTCGCCATCGAAGATGCGATGTGCGGTTTCCGGATCTATCCGCTCGCCGCGACCTGCGCGCTGATCGACCGTGTCCGCATTGGCGAGCGGATGGAGTTTGATATCGAGATCCTGGTCCGGATGTACTGGGCCGGTGTGCCGATGCAGTTCCTGCCGTTGGCCGTGACCTATCCGCAGGATGGCGTGTCGCATTTCAAGGCGCTGCGCGACAATCTGATGATCTCGCGCACCCACGCCAAACTGTTTTTCCTGATGTTCCCGCGCGCACCGGTGTTGCTGTGGCGACGGCTGCGCCGCATGTGGGCACCGGCGGCAACGCCAAAGGCGCTGTCAGCGGCAGTCAATGAAGCGCATTGGTCACAGCAACAGGAACGCGGCTCGACCGTTGGTATCGCGATTCTGGTCAACGCTTATCGCCTGTTTGGCCGGCGGGTGTTTTCGGCCTTGCTGGCGCCGGTGATGCTGTACTTCGTGCTGTTCAACCGGACCGCCCGGCGCGCGTCGCAAACCTTTTTGCAACGTGCGCACGCAAGTGGCAGCCCGGCGCTGCCGCGGCCACCGGGTTGGCGCGACTGCTTCGCCCATTTGCGCCAATTCGGCGAAGCGATGCTGGACAAGATCGCGGCCTGGCGCGGCGAGATCAATGCCGCCGACATGGTGTTCGAGCAGCAGGCGGAATTGCAGCGGGTCAAGCAGAACGGTCGCGGCGCGTTGTTGATCGGCAGTCATCTGGGCAATCTCGAGTTGGCGCGCGCGCTCAGCCAGTATGACGATGTTACCGTCAACGCGGTGGTGTTCACCGAACACGGCCAGCGTTTCATGGATTACCTGAAGCAGCAGCATCCGGCGGTCGCCGCGCATTTGATCGAAGTGCAGGACATGGGCGCCGATACCGCGGTGATGCTGCGTGAGCGCATTGACCGCGGCGAGCTGCTGGTCATCGTCGGCGACCGCACGCCGGTGCACAGCGAAGGTCGCACCGAAACCCAAACCTTCCTCGGCGCGCCGGCGGAATTCCCGCAAGGCCCGTTCATTCTGGCCAGTTTGCTCGACTGCCCGGTCTACCTGTTTTTCTGTTTGCGCGAAGGCAAGCGCTTCCGCGTCACACTCGAGCCGTTCTCCGACAGCTTGGCGGTGAGCCGTGCCGAGCGTCGCCAGATGTTGCACACCGCCACCGCCCGTTATGCCGAGCGGCTGGCCCATTACGCCAAACAGTATCCGCTGCAGTGGTTCAATTTTTTTGATTTCTGGCGCCCGGCGCCGATGAAGGCTGAACATCGTGACTGAGATTCGCAATTCCCGTACGCCGGTCGTCATCGGCGGCCACAAACTGACCATCGAACAGCTGGTGGCCGTCGCCGAACAGCGCGCACCGCTGCAGCTCAACTCGGCGCAGAAACCGCTGATTGATCGCGGTGCCGAATTCCTGCGCCAGTATCTGGCTGGCAACGGCATCATCTACGGGGTGACCACCGGTTATGGCGATTCGGTGACAACAGCGGTGCCGGATGCGCTGGTGCGTGAATTGCCGTTGCACTTGACCCGCTATCACGGTTGCGGCCTCGGCCGTTACCTCGATCCGGTCGCAACCCGCGCCGTGTTGGTGGCCCGACTCAATTCGCTGGCGCAGGGTTTCTCCGGCGTGCGCTGGGAACTGCTTGAGCGCTTGGCGCTGCTGATCGAAAAGAATTGGTTGCCGTTCATTCCGGAAGAAGGTTCGGTTGGCGCCAGTGGCGATCTCACGCCGCTCTCTTATGTCGCTGCTGCGCTGGTCGGTGAGCGCGATCTGCTGGTCAATGGCGAGCGCGTTGCAGCGGCCGAGGTCTACAAGGCGCACGGTCTGCAACCGCTGACGCTGGCGCCGAAAGAAGGCCTCGCGATCATGAACGGCACCGCCGTCATGACCGCGCTGGCGGCACTGGCATTCGAGCGGGCGGATTATCTGGGGCAGCTGTCGTGCCGCATCACGGCGCTGGCGTCGCTGACCATGCAGGGCAACCGCGGTCATTTCGATCCGCGCCTGTTCGCGGTCAAGCCGCATGCGGGCCAGCAATTGGTGGCTGAACGGATCTGGAATGATCTGGCACCGGGCCAGTCGGAGCAGGGTCCGCGCTTGCAGGACCGTTATTCGATTCGCTGCGCACCGCATGTCATTGGGGTGCTGCAGGATGCGCTGTCGTGGATGCGTCGCGACATCGAAAACGAAATCAACAGCGCCAACGACAACCCGATCATCGATTGCGATGAAGAGGTTGTGCTGCATGGTGGCCACTTCTATGGCGGTCACATCGCGTTCGTCATGGACAGCTTGAAGAACACGGTTGCCAATCTTGCCGATCTGATGGACCGGCAATTGGCCTTGTTGGTTGATCGCCGTTATAACCATGGCTTGCCGCATAACCTGTCTGGTGCCCACGGCGATCGGGCGCCGATCAATCACGGTTTGAAAGCGGTGCAAATCGGTGTGTCAGCGTGGACGGCCGAAGCGCTGAAACAAACCATGCCGGCCAGTGTGTTCTCGCGTTCGACCGAATGCCATAACCAGGACAAGGTCAGCATGGGCACCATCGCCGCGCGCGATTGCTTGCGGGTGATTGAACTGACCGAGCAGGTCGGCGCCGCGATGTTGATGGCGGTGGCGCAAGCGTATGAGCTGCGCGCCAGTGCCGGTGAGATTGTCAGTGCCGGCCACGCAGCAGCGCTCAGTCAGACCGTTACCGAGGTGCGCCGTTACAGCGGCTTCATCAGCGAAGATCGGATGCTGGAAATGGAGCTGCGCGAGTTGGTCGCGGCGATCCAGCAGCGCCAGCTCGCTCTCTATCAGTGACTGCCCCGGAATCTGCACCGTGAGCCACGTGTTGCGCGAAGCTGAAATCGAAATGGAAGTGCCGTTCCACGACTGCGACATGATGTCGGTGGTCTGGCACGGCAATTATCTGCGCTATTTCGAAGTGGCGCGCTGCGCGCTGCTGCGGACGTTTGATTACGACTATATGCAGATGCGCGATTCCGGCTACCTCTGGCCGATCATCGATACCCAGCTCAAGTATGTCGGCTCGGCACGGTTTGCCCAGCGCATCAAGGTGCGCGCCCAACTGGTTGAGTGGGAAAACCGGCTCAAGATCGAATACCTGATTCGTGATGCCGAAACCGATGCCCGCATCACCCGCGGTTACACCGTGCAGGTCGCCGTCGCCATCGCGACCGGTGAAATGCAA
>CAMLKQ010000055.1 GCA_946480585.1 uncultured Kangiella sp. | reverse complement strand
ACAACCGGGTCAGTTACGACATCGACTGCAACTGGAAAGTCTATGTCGACAATTTTCTCGAAGGTTATCACTTGCCGCACGTGCACCCGGGCCTCAGCAAACTGCTCGATTACCGTGCCTACCACACCGAACTGGCGGAGTGGTATTCGCTGCAGTATTCGCCGCTGGAAAACGACGCCAACTTTTATGGCGCCGGCGGCGGTGCGTTTTATTACTTCATTTACCCGAACATCATGCTCAACTGCCTGCCGGGCCGGATGCAGACCAATCGCATCGTGCCGCTCGGTGTGGATCGCTGCCGGGTCGAGTTCGATTACTACTATCCGGCCAACGCCGATGCCGACGAGTTGGCGCGGCGCAGCCAGGACCAGCAGTTCAGCCACGAGATCCAGGACGAAGACATCGGCATTTGTCTGGCGGTGCAAAAAGGCCTGCAGAGCGGCAGCTATCATGCCGGCCGGCTGTGTCCAAAGCGCGAAGCCGGCGTCAAACATTTTCAGGATCTGCTGAAAGTCGCGTACCGGCACCTGCTGTAACGCGAGCGGTGCGCGACAAAACCAAAGAAAAAACACACTAAAAAAATAAAAAGGACTCGCGCCATGACGACGGAACCGAAGAAGCCGCTGAGCCTGCTGATGGCGACTGCGCTGGTCATCGGCAACATGATCGGTTCCGGCATTTTCCTGTTGCCGGCAACGATGGCGCCGTTCGGTGCGGTCAGTCTGCTCGGCTGGGCGTTCACGGTCGCCGGCGCCTTGTTGCTGGCGCTGACCTTTTCGTGGCTGGCGCGGGCGCGGCCGGCTGCCGGCGGCATCTATGCCTACACCAAACTCGCGTTCGGCGATTTCGCCGGCTTTCTGGTCGCGTGGTCGTACTGGATTTCGATCTGGGTCACCAATGCCGCGATCGCGGTCGCGATGGTCAGCTATCTCAGTGCCTTGTTTCCGGTGCTCGCCGCGTCGCCAGTGCTCGCCGCGAGCGTCGCGCTCGCCACGTTGTGGTTGCTGACGGCGGTGAACCTGCACGGCGTGCGCAGCGCCGGTGTGCTGCAAGTATTGATGACCCTGCTGAAACTGGCGCCGCTGTTTCTGCTGCTGCTGTTTGGTCTGTGGCACTTGCAGCCGGCGCATTTCATCCCGTTCAACCGCAGCGGCGACAGCCTGATGCACGCCACTAACGCCAGCGCCGCGATGGCGCTGTGGGCCATGCTCGGGCTGGAAAGCGCGTCGATTGCTGCTGGCAAAGTGGCCAACCCACAGCGCAATGTCGCGCGCGCCACCTTGTACGGCACCGCGATTGCCGCGCTGATCACCGCGGCCGCCTGCACGATAGCCATGGGGCTGGTGCCGCCGGAGCAACTGGCGCAATCGAACGCGCCGTTTGCCGACGCGGCGCGCGTGGTCTGGGGCGATACCGGCGCGACGTTGATGGCGCTGACCGGCGCGATCAGTTGCTTCGGCGCGCTGAATGGCTGGCTGCTGATTCAGGGCCAACTGCCGCAGGCGATGGCGCAGGACGGTTTGTTCCCGGCGTTTGCCGGCCGCGAAAACGCCCGTGGTGTGCCGGCGCTGGCGATTGTCGCTGGCAGCGTGTTGGCGTCGCTGCTGGTGGTGCTCAATTACAGCGGCAGTCTGGTCTCCATCTTCACCTTCATGGCGCTGCTGGCGACGCTTGCCACGCTGGTGCCGTATTTGTTCTGCACCATGGCGGCGTTGCTGTTGCTGCGTGAAGACACGGTTATCGCGCTGACGCCGCTGCGCCGGGTCGTGCTGGCGCTCGGCTTTCTGTATGCGCTGTGGGCGGTAGTCGGCTCCGGTCGCGACACCGTGTTCTGGGGTTTCCTGCTGTTGTTGTCGGGCCTGCCGGTGTACGTTTTGCTACAAAAGCGTCGCGCCGGCTGAGGCCTGCGCTGTCGTTCACGCGTTTGCCAACGCGCCATTAACAAGTTGTTACCGACCGCGCTGTAAGGTTTTGCCGCGTAGTCGGACTGTAAGCACAAGGACGCTTTCCATGCGTCTGCATTCCCTCTGCAAGGACAAGGAGAAACGCCAGTGAAACGCTGGATGTGGATTTCGTCGCTGACGCTTGCGGTCAGCGCAACAATGACCGCACCGCTGTCGGCGGCCGAGCCGGCGCTGCCGGTAGGCAAACAGGGCCAAAGCTGCCATTTGCCGAATTACGAAGAGCCACTGCGCTGTATCACGGTAAACGTGCCGGTCGATTACGCCGCCGCCGACGGCGACACGATCAGTTTGCACGTGACGGTTGCGCCGGCGTTCCGCGAGCTCGCCAAACCGGATCCGTTGTTTGTGCTGGCCGGTGGTCCCGGTCAGGCTGGCAGCGACATCGTCTATCTGCTGGAGCGCGCGTTCAAACGGGTGCGTGCCACCCGCGATATCGTCTTCATCGATCAGCGCGGCACCGGCAAATCCGGCAAGCTCGGCTGCGATCTGAGCCAGTTCGAATTGCTCAATGAAGCCGAGCAGGACGCGGCGTTTGTCACCTGCCTGAAGCAAATCGATGCGCCACTGCAGCACTATCACACTGCCAACGCGGCCCGCGATCTCGATGCCGTGCGCACGGCGCTCGGATACGCTCAGGTCAACGTCTGGGGCGGCTCGTACGGCACCCGGCTCGGTCAGGCTTACGCGCGTGCGTTTCCGCAGAGCGTGCGCAGCCTGATTCTCGACTCGGTGGCGTCACCGCAACAAATCCTCGCGGTCTGGGGCGCCGATGCCCAGAAATCGTTGCAGGCGGTGTTCGACAACTGCGATGCCGCGCCGAGCTGCAAGGCCGCGTTCCCGACCTTGGCGGCTGATTTCAAATTGCTCGCCGACAATGTCGCCGCCGGCAATGTCCAGCTCAGCTTCCGCCACCCGCGCACCACCGAATCGCTGGCGTTCACCCTGCCGTACAACGGCTTTGCCGAAACCGTGCGGATGATGCTGTACAGCGCCGACATGTCCGCGCGCATTCCGTTTCTGGTGACCGAAGCGAGCAAAGGCAACTGGAAACCGTTCATCGCCCAGATGTACGCGCAATCGGACTGGAGTGCCGACACCATGGCGGTCGGCTTGACGTTGGCGGTGGCCTGCGCGGAAGACATGCCGCGGTTGACACCAGACATGACGGCCAGCGAAGTCGGCAACTCGTTCCTGAAAGGCTTGCAAGTCAAGCAGTGGCCGCAATGGTGTCAGCACATCAAGGTGCCGGTGATTCCCTATGTGGAACCGACGCCACTCGACACGCCGGCGCTGCTGCTGTCCGGTGCGCTTGATCCGGTCACCCCGCCGCACCGCGCTGAACAGGCGATGCAGAGCATGAGCAAAGCCCAGCACATCGTGGCGAAAACCGTCGGCCACGGGCTGTCGCATCTCGGCTGCGGCCCGCGCCTGCTGCGCGAGTTTCTCGACGCGCCGGAACAAGCGGTCGATGGCAGCTGCGTCGCAGAAATCCCGTTGCCGCCGTTCGTCATCAACGTTGCCGGCCCGACCCCGTAAGGATTCATCATGATCAAGGTAGACAATCTGCAAAAAGCCTTCGGCAAGGTGCAGGCGTTGAATGGCGCCAGCTTCCACGCCAATGACGGCCAAATCGTCGGTCTGCTCGGCCCGAACGGTGCCGGCAAAACCACCGCGTTGCGCATCCTGTTTGGCTTGCTGCAGCGGGATCAGGGCAGCGTCAGCATCGACGGCGTTGATCCGGCGGTCGATCCGATCGCGGCGCGCAAGAACATGGGCATCCTGACCGATCAGGTCGGTCTCTATGAACGGCTTAGCACCCGCGAGCATCTGCGCTATTTCGGTGAGTTGCACGGCATGAAGCGCGCCGACATCGACAGCGCCACGACCGACGTGGTGGAACTGCTGGCGATGCAGGACATCATCGAGCGTCGCGCCACCGGCTTCTCGCAAGGCCAGCGCCTGAAAGTGGCGCTGGCGCGGGCGCTGCTGCACCGGCCACGCAACCTGCTGCTCGATGAGCCAACCCGGGGCCTCGACGTGATGAGCACGCGCGCCTTGCGCCGGGCCTTGCTGGCGCTGCGTGAACGCGGCTGCTGCATCATCATGGCGACCCACGTGATGCAGGAAGTGTCACATCTTTGTGACGATGTCATCGTCATTGCCCAAGGCAAATCGGTGGCGCAGGGTTCGCCGGCAGCGCTGTGCGAACAGACCGGCATCAGCAACCTGGAAGATGCGTTTGTCAGCCTGATCGGCACCGAAGAAGGAATTGCAGCATGAACCGGTTCTCTGTCATTTGGCGCAAGGAAGTCATCGATGCGCTGCGCGACAAGCGTTCGCTGATGATGCTGGCGCTGTTCGTTTTCATCTACCCGCTGATGATGTGGGGCGTGCTGAACACCGCCATTTCGAAAGCCACCAAAGTCGATCGGGAAACCAACGAGGTGGTGGTGATTGGCGCGAGCCAGGCACCGACGCTGATGCAGCAGCTGAAAGAGCAGGGCGTCACCGTGCTCGAACGCGATGACATGGACGAAGCGGCGATCACCGCGCTGCTGCGCGAGCGCAAGCAGGCGGCAGTGATCCGCATCCCCGCCGATTTCGCCGAGAAGTACCAGGCGCTGCGGCCGTCACCGATCGAACTGTGGTCTGACTCCGCAGCTGATCAGCAATCGAAACTGCGCCGCATTGAACAGGTGCTGCGCACCTACGGCAACAGCATTGCGCAGGCGCGTCTGCTGGCGCATGGCGTGTCACCGGCCGTGCTGGCGCCGGTGCCGGTGCAGGAATACGACACCGCGACCAGTGCGTCGCGTTCCGGCAAAATCGTCGGCGCCATCTTCGGCATTTTCTTTGTCGCGACCTTTTACTTCTGCCTCAACCTCGCCATTGACACCACGGCGGGCGAGCGCGAGCGCAAGTCGCTGGAAATCCTGCTGGCACAACCGGTCAAGCCGTTGGAGCTGATTGCCGGCAAGTGGCTCGCCGGTGCGTTGCTGTGCGCGGTGGGCTTAAGTCTGGAATTGATCGTCGGCCATTTTGTGTTGACCTCGATGCCGCTGGAAGAAATCAGCATGTCGTGGCGACTGGGCCTGCCGAGCTTGCTGCTGTTGATCGCGGTCTCGCTGCCGCTGTGTCTGTTTGCGTCGGCGTTCGAGATTGCCTTGGCGATGAATTCGAAATCGTTCAAAGAGGCGCAAACCTCGGTTGGCTTCGCGCTGATGCTGCCGCTGATTCCGGCGGTGGTTGTGCCGATGCTGGACCTGAACACGCAGGGCTGGATGTACGCCGTGCCGGTGCTGGCCGAGCAGACCCTGATGCTTGAGTTGGCAAAAGGCAATGCGGTGCCGGCGACCGCGTTCCTGACCACAGCTTTCGTTTCGCTGGGTCTGGCGCTGCTCTGCGTCGCCTTCTCCAGCTGGAAGCTGAAGAGCGAGAAGTTTGTTCTCGGTGTGTAAGTCTCGTTTCGCGACCCGGCAGCCGCAGTGGCCGCCGGGTCGCGACAGAAGAGGATGATCATGATGCAAGCTGCATTCTGTTCCATGCCGAGTCGGCGCTTCGCCAGCATCGGTGCGGCCTTTCTGCTCATCGGCACTCAGGCGACAGGGTTTCTGCCGGTGGGACTGGTTTTTCTGCTGCTGGCGTGGCGGCATCACCGGCTCGAGCGCTGATTCTCACCGCCGGTGCCCGCGACGGCATGCGCTACAATCGCCGACCTCGCACTACGGGATAGGTCGGTATGGAGTCGCAGGCATTGTCGTTCAACGCCGTGTTGTCGCAATACGGCGCTGCCATCGCCCGTGTGGCGTCGGCGTTCGAACGCAATCCGGCCCGGCGGGACGAGTTGGTGCAGGAGATCCTGCTGGCGGTATGGCAGGCATTGCCGCGCTACCGCGGCGATGCCAGTGTCAAAACCTTTGTCCTGCGCATCGCCCACAACCGGGCGGTCGAGCATGTGTTGCAGCACCAACGCGAACTCGCGCGCGAACCGCTCGACGAGGCGATTCCTGACACTCGCGCCAGCCCGGAGCGGCAGGCCAGTCTGCAGCAACGCAGTGAGCGCCTGCTGGATGCCGTGCGCGAATTGCCGCTGGTGCAACGCGAACTGGTCACGCTGGCACTCGAAGGGCTGTCGCACGAAGAAATTGGCGGTGTGCTCGGCATATCGGTTGGCAACGTCGCCGTGCGATTGTCACGGGCCCGCAAGCAGCTGATGGCCGCGCTCGGTGAAACGGAGAATGTGGTGAGCGGAGAACAGGCATGACCGACAGCAATGACTGGTTGCAGTTGGCGACGACCTGGCAGGCGCAAGCAATCGATCTGCCGACGCTGCAACGCAGTACTCGCTGGCATACCTTGCGCCTCTATGCGCTCATCGGTGTCGAGATTGCTGTCGTCTTGATGGTGTGGGCACTGGCGATTTACTGGCAGTGGTTCAAGCCTTTGCCTACGCTGTGGCAACTGTGGGGCTGGTTGTGGGCGGTGTTGGCGCCGTTGCTGACCTGGTTCAACCTGCGCGCCCGCAGCGGCAGTTTCCGTGCCTCGGAAGACAGTGTCCGCGGGCTGCTGGAACTGAAAAAAACGCGCGCCGAAGGCACTCTGCGCACCATCCGGTTTGGCAACGCCGTGCTGCCTTATGCGATCGCTTTGGCATGGCTGTGGAATCTGCTGGCGGTGTGGATCTACCCACCCAAGGCGTTTGGCGTGGCCGCGTTCAGTGGCGGCCTTCTGGTTACCGTAACCTTGTTGCTGTGGATGGCATTGTGTCGGCGCCGGGCCCGGCGTGAACGGCGTACCATCGCCGAAGTCGAGCAGTGGTTGCAGGATTTGCGCTGACCGGCACGAACCACCGGACGGCGGAAGCGGGAGTCATCGAGATGATGGATTGGGGTCGTTTGCTGACGCCGCATCGCGCGCATCACGAACTCAGTGGTGAGCCGGAACCGGGGCGCTCGCATTTCCACAAGGATCACGATCGGATCGTGTTCTCCAGCGCGTTTCGCCGGTTGGGTCGCAAAACCCAGGTGCATCCGCTGTCACTCAATGATCATATCCACACCCGGCTGACTCACAGCATCGAAGTCGGCTCGGTCGGCCGCAGCCTCGGCATCATGGCCGGCGAGGCGATTGCGAGTGACCTGCCGCCGTGGATCACGCCGGCGGATCTGGGCGCGATAGTCCAGGCGGCCTGCCTCGCCCATGACATTGGTCATCCGCCGTTTGGTCATGCTGGCGAGTACGCGGTGCGCGATTTTTTTCGCCGTCATCGCAGCGGTGAGTTGTTGGCCGAGCTGAGCCCGGAACAGCGCGACGATCTTTGCACCTTCGAGGCCAATGCCCACGGCTTTCGGGTGGTCAGCCAAACCGAATATCACCAGTTCGAAGGTGGCATGCGGTTGACTTATCCGACCCTCGGCACCTTGATGAAGTATCCGTGGACGTCGAGCCACGCCGGCGCCAAGGAAAAATTCGGTTGCTTCCAGAGTGAGCGGCTGTTGTTCAATGAAATCGCCAGCAAGCTCGGATTGCTGCCGCTCGCGCCGGACAAATTCTGCCGCCATCCGCTCTGCTTCCTGCTCGAAGCGGCCGATGACATCTGCTACACCATTCTCGATCTCGAAGACGCGCTCGAGCTGAACATCCTGCAGTACGAAGCTGTCGAACAAATTCTGCTGCAGCTATGCGGTTGGGAAACGCCGCACGAGTATGCGCAGGACAGCCGGCTCAGCCCGCGTCGCCGCATCAGTGCATTCCGTGGCCGCGCGATGGAGCGGATGCTGGCGTCGGCGCTGGCCGCGTTCGTCCGGCACAAGGACGCGATGCTACGTGGCGAATATCATGGCGAACTGCTGCTCGATGGTGACGATGATGTCGCTGCCGGCGTCAAAGCTGGCAAGAAACTCGCCTACGAAAAAGTGTTTCGCAACGCCCGCAAATCCGAACTGGAGATCGGCGCATTCTCGACCATCGGCACACTGCTCGATGTGTTCTGTCATGCGGTGCATGAACAGCACAAAACCGGCAACCCGAGTTTCCGTTACCGGCGGGTGCTCGATCTGATGGGCGGCAATGCCCCGGCGGCCGGGCAACCGCTGTATCAGGCCTACATGCGGGTGCTCGACTATGTCGCCGGCATGACCGACCAGTATGCGACCTACTTGGCACATCAGATTGGTGGTATGGCCCGCTGACCACGGCCAACGGCGTATAGTGACAGCCTGTCTGTTACGGTTTGCGGAGCCATGGTGCTGGCACGTGTTGCGATCAGTCTGTTGCTGACGCTGGTTCTCATGCAAGAGCCGGCCGCGTGCGAGCGCACACTTAAAGTGGCCGCATCCGGTGTCTGGGGTGCGCAGCGCGAGCAACAGTTGACGGAGTCGGCCATCGATCAGGAATGGCTGAACGCGATTGCTGAAGTCGCCGGTTTTTGTTTGCTGGCGGAAAGTCGCGAAACCTTGATCGCCCGTCGCCTCGCCCTGCTCGAATCCGGCACGGTCGATGTGCTGGTCGGGGCATCGCGCACGCCGGATCGCGAACGTTACGCCTGGTTCTCGCGGCCGTATCGCGATGAGCGGGTGCTGCTGTTTGTCCGTGCCGAACAACGGCAGCAGTTCCAGCATGTTCGCCAATTCAATGATCTGCAGCAATTGTCGAAGCCGTGGTTGGCGGTGCGCGACAGCTGGCTCGGCCCGGCCTACGCGGCGGCACGGCAGGACTTGTTGCAAAGCCAGCGCGTGTTTGAGTTCGATGCCTATCCGCAAGGGCTGGCGATGCTGCGTTATGGTCGCGGCCATCTGCTGCTGGCACCGGATGCTTTTGGTTATTTCCTGCAGCAGGAAGCCGTCCACGACATCGTGCCACTGCCCACCGTCATCCACCGGGAGCCGGTGTTCTTCATGCTCAGCAAAGCCAGCGTCACCGCCGACGAGTTGGCCCGCTTCGATCAGGCTTTGCTGCAGGTGCAAAAGCAGCGTGGCCTGCGCTGACTGTGCAAGCCAACCGCCTTCACGCCGCGCGGTGAAAAAATCCCACTGAAAAAGGCCGTCGCGGCCGACAGGCTTTGTGGCACCATTGCCAGCGCTCTCGTTGCTGATGGATGCCCGCCATGTTCCGACGTTCTGCTGTTGCTCTCTCTGCTGTCTGGTTTGCTCTGACCACTGCCGCGCCGCTGGCGCAGGCGGACAGCGAAACGGCGTTTCAGGCATTGTACGAAAAAGACTGGCAATTCCGACTGCAGCAATACCCGGAGCTGGCCGCGAGCCTGGGCGACAAGGACGCCGAGCGCCGGTTGACCGACTGGAGCGAAGCCGCGATCAAAACCCGCGTGGATTTCCTGCAGGAGGTGGCCCGCGAACTGGACCAGATTGACGTCAGCACACTGTCTGACAGCAGTCGGATCAACTACCGCATCTTTGCCGATCAAATTCGCAACGGCATTGCCGATTACCAACTCGGCGGCTACCTGATGCCGTTCACCAGTGATACCCAGTTCTGGGCCGATCATGCCCGCAGCGGTGACTATGTTCAGTGCGCGCCAATCGCCAATTGCGAACGCTATCTTGACCGGCTCGAACAACTGCCGCGCCAGTTCGAACAACTGACCGCGCTGATGCGGCAAGGTCTGAAGAAGGGCCTGAGCGTGCCGCAGGTCGTACTGACCGGTCGGGATGCCAGCATCGAAAAACATATCGTCAGCGATGCCACCGCAAGCGCGTTTTACGCGCCGTTCAAACAGCTGCCGGACAGCCTCGATGCCGCCAGCCAGGCTGCCATCCGTGCCCGCGCCGTGACCGTGATCAATGACAAGGTTGTGCCGGCCTATCAGGCCTTGCTGCAATTCATGCGCAGCGAATACCTGCCGCGGGCACGCAAGACCATTGCCGCCAGCAAGCTGCCAAAAGGCAAGGCGTATTACGCCGCCGAGATCTACGAGTACACCACACTCGAGCTCAGTGCCGATGCCATCCACCAGATCGGTCTGGACGAAGTCAAGCGCATCCGCGCCGAGATGGATGCCATCCGTACCGAGGTCGGTTTCGATGGCGATCTGAAAGCATTCTTCCAGCACCTGCGCACCGACCCACAGTTCTATCCGAGAACCGACCGTGAGCTGCTGAACGAAGCCGCGTATTTTTCCAAGAAAATCGACGGCAAGCTGCCGCAGTATTTCGGCATGCTGCCGCGGCAACCGTATGGCGTGGCGCCGGTACCGGCCGATATCGCACCGACCTACACCACCGGTCGCTATGTCGGCAGCAATGATCCGAAACAAGCCGGTTTCTACTGGGTCAACACCAGCAAACTCGATCAGCGGCCGCTGTGGGCCATTCCAGCGCTGACCTTGCATGAGGCCGTGCCCGGTCACCATCTGCAAAACGCACTGGCGAGCGAACAGGGCGAGCAGCCGCCGTTCCGTCGCTATTCCTACATCTCCGCCTATGGCGAAGGTTGGGGTCTTTACAGCGAAAAACTCGGCGTCGAAATGGGCATCTACGAAACGCCGTATCAGCAGTTCGGTCGACTGGTTTACGAAATGTGGCGCGCCGCCCGTTTGGTGGTCGATACCGGCATGCACGCCAAAGGCTGGAGCCGTGACGATGCGCTCGCCTTTATGCGCGACAACACCGCGCTCAGCGAACACGAGATCACTACCGAGATCGACCGCT
>CAMLKQ010000054.1 GCA_946480585.1 uncultured Kangiella sp. | reverse complement strand
CAGCTGCGTTCACTGTTTTGATAGGCCACAACTCCGGTGCTGAGAAAATTCGCTGGCGACGTGCCGCTTCCGCCATATCTCGCGCGCTGGCTTGCGGCTAAGATGCCGCTCCTGCTGCTGCACCTGTGATTCGAAAATGAATGCCGCCACTTGGGGCCTGTATGGCCTTGCTGTGCTGATCTGGGGCTCGACCTGGCTGGTGATCACCTTTCAGCTCGGCAGCGTGGCGCCGGAAGCCTCCATCGTGTACCGATTTGCGATGACCTCAACTCTGCTGTTTAGCTGGGCGTTACTGCGGCGGCTGTCACTGCGCTTCGATCGGGCGGCGCATGGCCGTTTTCTCTTGCAGGGCGTGTTCCTGTTCTGCATCAATTTCATCCTGTTCTACCACAGCGAACGCTTCATCAGCTCCGGTCTGGTGGCGCTGATCTGTTCCGGCATGGCGTTCTTCAACATGCTGGGCATGCGGCTGGTGTTCGGTCAGTCAATCAAGCCACTGGTCGCGCTCGGCTCCAGCATCGGCATTGCCGGCATCGTTGTGGTGTTCTGGCCGGAAGTGGCCGGTTTCTCGGCCGGGGCGACCGGCTGGTTTGGCATCGCGCTGGCGACCGTTGCCACGTTCAGCGCGTCCTGCGGCAATCTGGTGTCGGTCAGTCAGCGCCGGGCCAACCTGCCGGTGGTGCAATCGACTGCTTGGGCCATGCTTTACGGCACCGGCCTGACCGCCGGCTATGCCGTGCTGGCTGGCATCCCGTTCGGCTTCGACCCGTCGTTGAAATATGTCGCGTCGCTGGCCTATCTGGTGGTGTTCGGCTCGGTGGTCGCGTTCATGAGCTACCTGACCCTGATTGCCCGGGTCGGCGCCGACAAGGCTGCCTACGTCAACGTCACGGTGCCCATCGTGGCACTGCTGCTGTCGGCGCTGGTCGAAGGCTTCCGCTGGCAGCTGGTGACCTTCGTCGGCATCGGCCTGTCCTTGCTCGGCAACCTGCTGGTCATGCGGGCCGGCAAGCGCTGAACCGGCCCTTCGACCCCGCTGAACCCGCCCGGCCCGACCCCGGACGACGGTACCGAAGTCCCTGTTTTTGGCTAGGTTTTGCCCGCCGACCGAGGGTATAATTCGCCGTTTTTCCGGGCAGGCCCTCCGGGGGCTGGTCTTTTCTGCAGGTTTTTGAACGTCCTTTTGGAGTTTTTCATGGCTGTTGAACGCACCCTTTCCATCGTCAAGCCGGATGCTGTTGGCAAGAATGTCATCGGCGAAATTTTCACTCGCTTTGAGCGTGCCGGTCTGAAGATCGTTGCCACCAAAATGAAGCACCTGAGCAAAGCCGAAGCCGAAGGCTTCTACGCCGAGCACAAAGAGCGTGGCTTCTTCGGCGCGCTGGTCGGTTTCATGACCTCGGGTCCGGTGGTGATCTCGGTGCTGGAAGGCGAAAACGCCGTGATTCGTCACCGCGAAATCCTCGGCGCGACCGATCCGAAGAAAGCTGCTGCCGGCACCATCCGTGCTGACTACGCGGTGTCGGTTGATGAAAACGCTGCCCACGGTTCCGATGCGGTTGCCTCGGCTGAGCGCGAAATCGCCTACTTCTTCAAAGCCGACGAACTCTGCCCGCGCACCCGCTAAGGCAGTGGCGCCATGCGCGCCCGGCAATGAACGCCGTCGTGCCGGGTGCAGTCAGTTGATCGATTGCACCCGGCAAGTCCTGTAACAAGGCAACCCAAATCCTGTAAAAAGGTCTCAACCTGCGTCAGGGAGCAACCATGACCGCACTGCCGTCAACCGAGAAAGTGAATCTGCTCGGTCTCGATACCAAAGGTCTGGCAGATTTTTTTGCCAGCATCGGCGAAAAGCCGTTTCGCGCTACCCAAGTGTTGAAGTGGATACACCAACACGCGGTCGATGATTTCGACGCGATGTCGAACCTCAGCAAAGCGCTGCGCGAAAAACTGAAAGCATCGGCTGAAATCCGTGGCCCGGAAGCGGTCACTGAACAGATTTCCGCTGATGGCACCATCAAGTGGGCATTGCGCCTCGATGGCGGCCAACTGATTGAAACCGTCTTTATTCCCACTACCGATCGCGGCACCTTGTGTGTGTCCTCGCAGGTCGGTTGTGCACTCGATTGCGCGTTCTGCTCCACCGCGCAGCAAGGCTTCAACCGCAACCTGTCCGTCGCCGAAATCATCGGCCAGGTCTGGCATGCGGTGCGCCGACTCGGCGCAGTCGCCACCACCGGTGAGCGCAAAGTCACCAACGTCGTCATGATGGGTATGGGCGAGCCGCTGCTCAATTTCGACAACGTCGTCACCGCCATGGGCATGATGCTCGATGACAACGCCTATGGCCTGTCCAAGCGCCGCGTCACGCTGTCGACCTCTGGCGTGGTGCCGGGGCTGGAAAAGCTCGGCGATCACATCGACGTCGCCTTGGCGCTCAGCCTGCACGCGCCCAACAACGCATTGCGTGACGAACTGGTGCCCATCAACAAGAAATATCCGATCGAAGTGCTGCTGCCGGCAGTCGAGAAATACCTGGAAAAATCGCTGGCCTCGCGTGCCGTCACCATCGAGTATGTGATGCTCGACGGCGTCAACGATCAGGACGTGCATGCCCGCGAACTGGTCAAGCTGCTGAAGGACATTCCGAGCAAGATCAACCTGATCCCGTTCAACCCGTTCCCGCAGACCCGGTTCCAGTGTTCCAGCGATGATCGAATTGAGCGGTTTGGCCAGATTTTGATGAATGCCGGCTTTACCGTAGTGACCCGGCGCACCCGTGGCGACGATATCGATGCCGCGTGTGGCCAGTTGGTTGGCAAGGTCATCGACCGGACCCGACGGACGCAACAGAAGCAAATCCCTGTTCAAACCCTGGCATGAGGAACAACCCGCGATGAAGCAATGCCTGACCGTCTGTGCCCTGCTGCTGTTGCTGACCGCCTGCGGCGGCGCGGCCAAACCCGACCCGGACAATCTGGCATCTGACAATCGCGCTCAAGCCGCGGAGGCGCGCTTGCAGGCGGCCTCCGGCTACCTGGACGCCGGCCAACTCGAGCGCGCCAAATTCCATCTGGACAAGGCGCTCGCGCACGATCCGGACAGCGCCGGCGTGCAGTCGACGCTCGGTTATTACTACTCGCTGGTCGGCGAAGATGAACGTGCCGAACAGCATTTCGAAAAAGCATTGCGAATTAACGGCAAGAATCCGGGCGTGCTGGATCTGTACGGCGTGTATCTGTGCCGGCAGGGCAAGTACAAGAAAGCGGAAGAGCTGTTCGAGCGTGCGATCGACATTCCCTCCAATCCGAAGATGGCGTCGGTGCTGGAAAATGCCGGCTTGTGCGCGCTGCGCAGCAAAGCCGATAGCAAGGCGACGGAGTATTTCCGGCGCGCGCTGCAACACAACCCGAAGCAGCCCAATGCGCTGCTGGAAATGGCCAATCACGAACTGCAACAGCAGCGGTTCGAGCGGGCGAAAGGGTATTGGGATCGGTTCAAGGAAGTGGGCCGCGACAGTTCGCGGTCGTTGTGGATTGGGATTCAGCTTGCACATGCGTTGCGCGACAAGGACACCGTTGCCAGCCTCGGCCTGAAACTGGAACGGCTCTTCCCGGATTCGGATGAAGCCAACCTTTATCTCGATAACAAACAAAAATGGCGGAACTGAATGTGGATGCACCGGCAGCGGTGCCAACGGAAGGGCCGGGCGCACGTCTGAAAGCCGGACGGGAAGCGCAAGGGCAATCGCTTGAGCAAGCCGCACGGCATTTGCGTCTGGATGAACCGACGCTGGCCGCGATCGAAGCGGATCAGTATCCGGCGCACGTGCCGGCGACGTTTCTGCGCGGCTATTTGCGGGCGTATGCCAAGTGGCTGGAGTTGCCGGCTGACGACATCGTCTCGGCGTACAACCAGCGGCAACCGGACGAGGCCCAGCTGGCCGGTCTGAAAACCTTGCTGGCCTTGCCGGAAAGCGAGCGCAGCGCTGGTGGTAAATGGCTGTGGTTCGGGCTGGTGGCACTGCTGCTGGTCGTGATCGGTGTTGCGGTTGTGCTGATGCCGACCGATTGGCTGGACAAGCTGAAAAGCGAAGACAGCGCTGTCGTCAGCGAGCCGGCCGAGTCGGTGGAAATCCTGCCGATCGAAAGCAGCAGCGGTGAGTTGATGCTGCAGTTGCCACCGGAAGCGCCGTTGCCGGACGCCGGCGCGACAACCGGCGCCGACACGGGCGCTGCGACGACCGAGTCGGCCGCAGTGAGCGCACCAAAAAACTCAGTAACATCGACAGCTCCGGCAACGACGTCGACAACACCAACCGTGGCCGCAACTCCGGCCACAAGTGCGCCGACCACTGCGACCGCTGGCGGCGCGGCCGTCGACGCCTTACCCGGTATTGCCGAAACGCTGGAATTGACGTTTGTGGAAGATTGCTGGATCCGTGTCACCGATGCCAACGGCAATGTCTTGTCGGTTGGCATCAAGCAGAACGGTCAGCGCATCCGCTTGTCGGGTACGGCGCCGCTGACCGTGGTGCTCGGCAATCCGCCGGGCGTGCAGCTGAAACACAACGGTCGGCCGGTGGATTTGTCCAGCTATCCGGGCAGCCGGCCGGCAACATTGACGCTGCAACAGCAAGCCAATGATTGAGCAGAACGCGGCAGAGCGAGCGAGTCAGAGATCATGAAAGGGCAGTCGTGGATCGTCCGGCGCAAAACGCGCCAGATTCGGGTCGGCAATGTGCTGGTTGGCGGTGATGCGCCGATCAGTGTGCAAAGCATGACCAACACCGAAACGACCGATGTCGATGCCACCGTCAATCAGATCGTTCAGTTGGCCAATGCCGGCGCCGATATCGTGCGGGTGTCGGTGCCGACCATGGACGCGGCGGAAGCGTTCAAGCTGATCAAGCAGCGTTCGCCAGTGCCGCTGGTGGCGGACATTCATTTTGATTACCGCATCGCGCTGAAAGTGGCCGAATACGGTGTTGACTGTCTGCGCATCAACCCGGGCAATATCGGCAAGGAAGAGCGGGTTCGTGCGGTCGTCGATTGCGCCCGCGACAAAGGTATTCCGATCCGGATCGGCGTCAACGCCGGGTCGCTGGAAAAAGATCTGCAGGAAAAATACGGCGAGCCGACACCGGAAGCGCTGGTCGAGTCGGCGTTTCGCCATGTCGATATTCTCGACAAACTGAATTTCCACGATTTCAAACTGAGCTTGAAATCGTCGAACGTGTTCATGGCGGTCAGTGCCTATCGTTTGATCGCCAAACAAATCGACAACCCGCTGCACCTCGGCATCACCGAGGCCGGCGCCTTCCGCACCGGCACGGTCAAGTCGTCGGTGGGTCTTGGCATGCTGCTTGCCGAAGGCATTGGTGACACCATCCGCATTTCGCTGGCGGCCGATCCGGTCGAAGAAGTGAAAGTGGGTTGGGACATCCTGAAGTCGCTGGGGCTGCGCAATCGTGGCGTCAACATCATTGCCTGCCCGACCTGCTCACGCGCCGAGTTTGATGTCATCGGCACGGTCAATGAGCTGGAGCGCCGGCTGGAAGATGTCCGCGAGCCGCTCGATGTGTCGGTGATCGGCTGCGTGGTCAACGGTCCGGGCGAAGCGGGCGAAACCGATGTCGGTTTGACCGGTGGTTTTTCCGGCTCGATGTTGTACTTCGACGGCGAAAAGCGCGAAAAGATCCCGAACGCCGAAATCATCGACCGGTTGGAAAAAGCGGTGCGCAGTAAGCTCGCCGAGCGGGAAGCGCAGCACGTAGCGGCAGCCAGGGGCGCCGAGCGCCTGCCGGTTCAAAACGGCTAACCACAGCAAGATAAATCAGGGTTTCGCTGGCGTTGCGACCAGCGAGCCGATGTAGCAATTGAGAGTGGACGAAATTGAGTAAAACGATTCAGTCCGTGCGCGGCATGAATGATTTGTTGCCGACACAGAGCCCGCTGTGGCATCGCCTTGAAGCGGCGCTGCGGGCCTTGATGGCGCGCTACGGCTACGACGAAATCCGGATGCCGGTCGTCGAGAAGACCGAGCTGTTTGCCCGTGCGGTCGGCGAGGTCACCGACATCGTCGAAAAAGAGATGTACACCTTTCTCGACCGGGAAAAGGAATCACTGAGCTTGCGCCCGGAAGGCACGGCTTCTTGTGTCCGCGCCGGTATCGAACACGGCTTGCTCTATAACCAGGAGCAGCGGCTCTGGTACATGGGCCCGATGTTCCGGCACGAGCGCCCGCAGAAAGGCCGCTATCGCCAGTTCCACCAGCTCGGCGTCGAGACCTTTGGCATTCCGGGGCCGGATGTCGATGCCGAACTCATTCTGATGACCGCGCGGCTCTGGCGTGAGCTCGGCTTTGCCGACAAGGTCGAGCTGCACCTGAATTCGCTCGGCTCGAACGAAGCGCGCAAAGCCTACCGCGAGAAACTGGTGGCGTTCCTGCGCCAGCATGAAGCGGTGCTGGACGAGGATTGCAAGCGCCGTCTCGAAACCAATCCGCTGCGCGTGCTGGATAGCAAGAATCCGGACGTGCAGGCCGTGTTGAAAGACGCGCCGCAATTGATCGATTGCCTGGATCCGGAATCGCAGGCGCATTTCGACGGCTTGAAGCGCATTCTCGACGCCGCTGGCGTGCGCTACGTGGTCAACCCGCGACTGGTGCGCGGTCTCGATTACTACAACCGCACCGTGTTCGAGTGGATGACCGATGCGCTCGGCGCTCAGGGCACCATTTGCGGTGGCGGCCGTTATGACGGTCTGGTCGAGCAGCTCGGCGGCCACGCCACCACTGCCTGTGGGTTTGCCATGGGCTTGGAGCGCATTGTGCTGTTGCTGGAAGTCGTGCATGGCGCCAGCACGCCGGCACCGGCCGACGTGTTTGTGGCCGCGCTGGGCACGCCAGCGGAAACCGCGGTGTTTCCGCTCAGCGAGCAGTTGCGCGATGCCCTGCCGCAGTTGCGACTGGTGCAAGGCCACGGCGGTGGCAACCTGAAGAAATTGCTGAAGCGGGCCGATCGCAGCGGTGCCCGGTTTGCCGTCATTGTGGGTGACAGTGAGCTCGAGCGCGGCGTGGCAGCGGTCAAGCCCTTGCGCGGCGATGGCGCCCAACAGGATGTGGCGCTGACCGATTTGGCGAACTTTTTGACCCAAGCGCTTTCGAACTGACGGCCGCGCCACAGCGGACGTCGCGAAAGCGGAATAACGAATACGTAAAGGAGCAGACTGTGGACGTTTTTACGACTGAAGAACAACAACTCGAATCGATCAAGAAATGGTGGCGTACCAACGGAATGTCCGTGGTGATCGGTGCCGTGCTCGGCATTGCCGCGATCGCCGGTTGGAAGTTTTACCAGCAACATCAGCTGAACAAGGCCGTTGCGGCCTCCGATGCCTTTGAAGAGGTGATCAAGCTGGCGGATGATGCCGACAAGCGGGCTGAATTCAAGCAAAAAGCCGAGGCCTTGGTCAGTGAACACCAAGGTACTGCTTACGCCCAGTTCGGTCAGCTGTACCTCGCCCGTGAGGCGGTGCGTGACAACGATCTGGCGCGCGCGGCCAGCCTGCTGCAGGCGGTCGCCAACAAGCCGGAACATGCCGCGATCGGCCACGTCGCCACGCTGCGTCTGGCCCGGGTCAAATTGGCTCAGGGTGAACTGGATGCCGCGCTGAAGCTGGTCGACATCAGCAAAGACAAAGCCGATGCCTATGTTGGTGCTTATGCCTTGGTGCGCGGTGATGTGCTGACGGCGCTGAACCGCGCTGCGGAAGCCAATGCGGCTTACCAGGAAGCGGCGGCCGAAGGCAGTGTTGTGGCGCAGGATCCGGCGCTGGCCCTGAAACTTGATGCCAGCACCTTGCCGGCGCTGGCTCCGGATGCGGCGAAATGACTGTGACGAAACCGATCAAGCTGTTGCCGACGCTGGCGTTTGCGTTCGGCGCGGCGTTGCTGGCCGGTTGCGCCAGCGATGAAGACGAAGTGGTGATTGCGCCGGTCCCGGATTTTGCGCCGCAATTTGAACCGAAAACGGTGTGGACCAAAACGGTCACCACTACCGTCGGTGAAGACATTGCGCTGTCTGCCGGTGCGTTCTGGCGCACGATCTGGCCATGGGCGGATGCGCCGGATGGCGATCGGCCGATCAGCGAAGGCTTCCCGGCCAATCTGCAGCCGGTGGTCTATGGCAATCGCATTTTTGTCGCCAACAGCGAAGGCTTGTTGTTGGCGCTGAATCAGGATGGCAGCGAAAGCTGGCGGTTCTGGCTTGGCACGCGCTTGTCGGGCGGCATGGCGGCGGGCGGTGGTTATCTGGTCGTTGGCACGCCGGAAGGTGTGGTGCTGGCCATCGATACCGAAACCGGTGAAGAAAAATGGCGCAACTTTGTCTCGAGTGAAGTCGTGGCTCCGCCGGCCGTTGGCGAAGGCCTGACGGTCGTACGCACGGTCGATGGCAAGTTGTTTGCGCTTGATCTCGAGTCTGGTGAGCGCAAGTGGTTTTCCGATCGCAATGTGCCGGTGCTGACTCAGCGTGGTACCAGCTCGCCGTTCATTGGTGGCGGCATCACCTTGGCCGGTTTTGATAACGGCAAGGTAGCGGCGTTCCGGCTCGATAACGGCCAACCGTTGTGGGAAAAACGCGTCGGCCAGCCGACCGGTCGCTCGGAGATCGAACGCATTGCCGATGTCGACACCGACCCGGTCATTTTCGGTTCGGTGATGTATGTCGCCAGTGTCAACGGCAGTGTCCTTGCTGTCGATTTGCGCAACGGTGAAACGCAGTGGCAGCGTGAGTTGTCGACGTACCGCAACCTCGCGGTCGATGCCCAGATGGTGTATGCCAGCAATGCCCAAGGTCATCTGGTTGCGCTCGATCGCCGCAACGGCTTCGTGCTGTGGACCCAGAAGGCGTTGGAAAATCGCCAGCTGAGTGCGCCGGCGGCACTGGGTGATTATGTCGTGGTGGGTGATCTGGAGGGTTATCTGCACTTCTTGAAGCGCGAGGACGGTGCGTTCGTCGCGCAGGTCGAAGTGGATGACGACGGCCTGCAAGCGCCGCCACAGGTCATCGACAAGCAGCTGCTGGTCTACGATCGCGACGATACCCTGCATTTGTTTGCCTTGCCGTAAGAACGCAAGACCGGGCGCAGCAGCGCCCGGTCTCGTTATGGTCTGCGGCGCGTTATGGTCTAAGGTTGTAACACCCGTTTGTTTTGCTAGTTTGGGCCAGTGGCCCGCGTTCAGTTGAGTTTGGTTTCATGTTGCCTGTCATCGCTCTGGTCGGTCGCCCCAATGTTGGCAAATCGACTTTGTTCAACCAATTGACCCGCTCGCGAGATGCGCTGGTTGCCGATATGCCGGGCTTGACCCGCGATCGCAAGTACGGTCGTGCCCAGCTGCGTGATCGCGCCGCCATTGTCATCGACACCGCGGGCATCACCGGGCAGGAAGAGGGCATCGATGAAGCGATGGCCAAGCAGTCCCGTCTCGCGATGGAAGAAGCGGATCTGGTGCTGCTGCTGTGCGATGCCCGCGATGGCTTGACGCCAATCGATGAGCAGGTGGCGCGTGAACTGCGCAGCATGAACAAGCCGACGCTGCTGGTAGTCAACAAGATCGATGGCCTCAATATCGATCTGGTGTTGCCGGAATTTTTCGCGCTCGGCCATGGTGAGCCGATGCCGATTGCCGCGGCGCATGGCCGCGGCGTGCTGCAACTGACCGATGCCGTGCTGGATCGCTTGCCGAATGCGCCGGAGCTGACACCGGAAGAAGTCAAAGCGCAAGGCATCAAGATGGCGATCGTCGGCCGGCCGAACGTCGGCAAGTCGACGCTGGTCAATCGCATGCTCGGCGAAGAGCGGGTGCTGGTGTTCGACATGCCCGGCACGACCCGCGATTCGATCTATATCGAGATGGAGCGGCGTGGCACCAAGTACACGCTGATCGACACCGCAGGTGTGCGTCGGCGCGGCAAGGTGTTCGAGGCGGTCGAAAAATTCTCGGTGGTCAAAACGCTGCAAGCCATCGACGATGCCCATGTCGTGATCCTGGTGATGGATGGCAAGGAAACCATCACCGATCAGGATCTGCATTTGCTCGGCTATGTCATGGACACCGGTCGCGCGCTGGTGCTAAGCGTCAACAAATGGGATGGCCTCGACAGCGATCAGCGGCAGGTCATCAAGGACGAAATCGATCGTCGGCTCGGTTTTGCCGATTTCGCCCGCCTGCATTTCATTTCGGCGCTGCACGGTACCGGTGTGGGCGATCTGTTCGAATCGGTGCATGAAGCCTACGATTCGGCCCATCTGGATGTGCCGACCAGCAAGATGACCGAGCTGCTGGAGCAGGCGCAAGCCGAGTTCCAGGCGCCGCTGGTCAACGGTCGCCGGGTCAAGATGCGCTATGCCCACCTGGGTGGGCACAACCCGTTCCGGATCGTGATCCACGGCAATCAGGTTTCGCGTTTGCCGATGCATTACCAGCGTTACCTGATCAACTACTATCGCAAGCGTCTGAATCTGGTCGGCGCGCCGATTCAGCTGGAATTGAAGGACAGCGAGAACCCGTTCAAGGACAAGAAGAACGTGCTGAACGAGCGCCAGCTGGAGCGTCGCCGGCGGATGATCCGTAACCGCAAGCGCAACGA
>CAMLKQ010000053.1 GCA_946480585.1 uncultured Kangiella sp. | reverse complement strand
ACCGGAATGTAATCCAGTGACGGCGCCAGCCAACTGATCGTTTGTCGGTCGTCATCGGCATCGCGGATGCGTTCGACTCGGACGGTTGCCAGCTTGCCAAGCGCAGTGTCGACCGTTTCTTCCTTGGTGACTTTGTAGTGGTAAACGCGCACACGGCCGTGCTTGCTGACGGCGTATTGCACATCGCGTTTGCCGGCCCGCAGATCGAGCTGCAAAGCCAGCAGATGGCTTTGCAGATCGTGGGTCTCACCGAGCAGGGCGGTGGACCAGCTTTTCTTGCCGCGCGTGCCGCTGTCGGTCTGGGTCTGCCAATCGAATTTTTGCTGCACCCGTTCAGTTTTGCCCGGCCGCTTGCGTTCCTTGCTGAATGCCAGCGGTTTTGGTCGATCGTTCTGCCAGACAAATCGGCTTTGCTCGTGGTCGGAAAAATTCATCAGGTACAGGCTGGCCTGCGAACGGGTTTCGAATTGCCACTCTTGGTTGGCTAGCGCACTCAGTTGCAGGCTGGACTCGCCGACCTTGTCGTCGTCGTAATAGAGATCGTAATCGGCTTTAAACGGTGAAATGGGCGATTCGGCCCGGGCAACGGTCGCCAGCAGCAACATCAGCGCAAACGATGAAAGCCAGTGCCAAAGCAGTCGTTTCATCGCGGATAGGCTCATTGCTGTACCGGGCTCGTCAAAGGGTGACCGTCCAGCACGGCCTGACCTTGTTGATAACGCAGGCGGCCGCTGGCATACCACGCTATGACCTCGGGATAGAGCCGGTGTTCCAGCGGGTGCACGCGCTGGGCAAGCCGGGCGGCGTCATCGTCCGGCAACACCGGGCAGGCGGCCTGCGCGATCAGCGGGCCGCCATCGAGATCGGCAGTCACAAAATGAATGGTGCAGCCGTGTTCGGTATCGCCGGTATCGAGTGCGCGCTGGTGCGTGTGCAGACCCGGATATTTCGGCAGCAGCGACGGATGGATGTTGAGCATGCGGCCGGCGTAAGCATTGACCAGTTCGGCGCTCAGGATGCGCATGAAGCCGGCCAGCACCACCAAATCGGCATCGAATTGCTGCATCGTTTGCAGCAGTGCCGCATCAAACTCGGCGCGTGAGGCAAACGCCTTGTGATCGACGACTGCAGTAGCGATGCCCGCGCGTTTGGCCCGCTCCAGGCCGAAGGCGCCGGGCACATTGCAGATCACACCGACGATCTCGGCGCCGATCGCTTTGGCGGCACAGGCATCGATGATGGCCTGCAGATTGGAACCGTTGCCGGAAATCAGAACGAGCAGTTTGCAGGTCATGGTGTCAGGCGGCTGGTGAAAGAGGCGAGAAGCGTGCAGCGCCAAAGCGCATCGCGGAAATGACTTGTGGGCAGATGCAAGATGCTGCATCTGCCCACAGAGGCGTTACACCAATTCGACAAACGGTTCGTCGTTGTTGCCGGTGCTGGCGATATGGCCGATCTGATGCACGGTTTCGCCCATGCTGCGCAACAGGCTGGTGGCGGTGTCGACCGCGTCAGCCGGCAACGCGATGACCATGCCGATGCCGCAGTTGAAGGTGCGGTACATTTCGCGGTGTTCGACGCCGCCGTTTTCCTGCAGCCACTTGAATACCGGCGGCAGATCCCAGGCCTTGATCACGGCCTTGGTGCCGTTCGGCAACACCCGCGGCACGTTCTCGGTGACGCCGCCACCGGTGATGTGGGCGAGCGCATGCACATCGACCTGCTTCATCAGCGACAGCACGGTCTTGACGTAAATGCGGGTCGGCTCCATCAGCGCATCAGCGAGCGTGCGATCGCCGACTTTCTGGTTCAGATCGGCCTTGCTGACTTCGATGATTTTGCGAATGAGCGAGTAGCCGTTCGAATGCGGGCCGCTCGACGCCAGGCCGAGCAGCACATCGCCAACACGGACGCCGCTGCCGTCGATCATTTTCGATTTCTCGACGATGCCGACCGCGAAGCCGGCCAGATCGTAATCACCGGTGTGGTACATGCCCGGCATCTCGGCGGTTTCGCCACCGACCAGTGCGCAACCGGCGAGCTCGCAGCCCTTGCCGATGCCACCAACGACCGACGCGGCGACATCAACGTCGAGCTTGCCGGTGGCGTAATAGTCGAGGAAGAAGAACGGTTCAGCGCCCTGCACGACGATGTCGTTGACGCACATCGCGACCAGATCGATACCGACGGTGTCGTGCCGCTTCAGATCAATGGCCAGACGCAGCTTGGTGCCGACGCCATCGGTGCCCGAAACCAGCACCGGCTCTTTGTAGCCGGTCGGCAGCGCGACCAGCGAGCCAAAGCCGCCCAGACCTGCCAGCACTTCCGGCCGACGGGTGCGCTGGGCCACGGATTTGATCCGCTCGACCAGGGCATCGCCTGCTTCGATATCGACACCGGCATCTTTGTAGGACAGGGAAGGCTTGTTCGGGCTGGTCATGACGGTTTCCAAGGAACCTGTGTGGAAAGGCGCAAATGAGGGGCGCAGATTCTACCGGTTCAGGGCGCGGCTGTCATGAAATGGCGGCGCAATCGTGCTTCGTTCGGGCGTGGAACCAGCGAGGTTCCCGCTCAGCTGTCTTGCCCGTGTCGGCTCGCCCGCACGGGCGTTACCGGGTCTCCGGCGGGCAGCTTGAGCCGCGTGCCAGTTGCTCAATCAGCCGGACCAGTCGGTCGGCCTCGGCAACGGTCGCCAGATGCTCGCGGCTTGCCGAACCGATTCGGCAATGGCCCGGCAGGCCGGTCATATAAGTACTGCTCAATTGGCGCCACTGTTCCAACTTGGTTTTCTCGGCCGGTTCGGTCGCCGCGTCGATGGCGATGCGTTCGAAATCAGTGTCGTAGCTCCAGACCGGCAGTGTCGCCGGCCAAGCAACAGCGGCGGCGGCGCGAACGTCTTGGTCATAGCGGCCGACGGCGGCGAAGCGGGTCAGGATGCGGGCGCGGCTAAGGCGCTCGCGGGCAATGGCGTCGTAGAACGGCCAATCCATCTGGTCGGCGAGCGCCGCTGGCAGGATGGTCTGCAGGTGCTCGCGCTCTTTCAGATAAAAACTTTCGGTGCGGGCATCGTATTTGCCGGCGTTCACATACTCGGCAAGTTTGTCGCCCTGCTGAAACGGGACTGCTTGCTCGGCATAGAACGAGATCAAGTCCGGGTGCAGGCCGTCCGGGTCGATGAGCAGCGCCGCGCGCAAGTGGCGCTGGCCGTGATTAGCCACATAGCGATGCAGGCTGAGGTTGCTGCTGGCAAAGGCGACCACCAGCACCGGTTCGGTTTCCAGCTGCGGCAGCAACGCGGCCAGATCGTCGGCGAAGCGCTGATACGAGCCGTCGACTCCGGTATCGCCAAAGCCATGGCCGGCTCGGTCAATGGCATGCACCCTGAACTGCCGGGCCAGCATCGGTTGCAGCAGCGCGAACCAGCCGCTGTCGCTGTGCCAGTGATCGGTCGGGCCCGACAGCAGCACGATGGCCGGGCCGGGATGGTTCATGCCGAGGCTACGGACGTGAAGCCGGTGCTCGCCAACCGAAATCAAACGGCTGCCGGCGGGCAGGAGAGCCTCGTCCTTCACCTGCGGTGACGATTCCTCCGCGCTGTTGACGACCGAACTGGACGGCGCTTGCGCCTGCCGGGAGGTCATCGCATGGCCGCAACTGGCTAGGGTGAGCAGGCTCGGCAGAGTGAGCGCGATGCCGAGTTGGCGCAGGCGCATCGGGGTGAATCCGTTCATGCGTTGTCCTTATTCAAGGCAACTGCTTGTTCAAAGCGAGTGCTTGGCGAGTGTCGCCGAACGCCGGTTGGGTTGCAGCTGAGCTTGGCCGCCCGCCGCCGTGGCGGCAAGCGGCAGTATTGCCAGCCAGCGGCCAGTGTTGGCAGGACCTGCCGGGGTGACTGTCGTCACCGTTGTCAGCTTTGCCGTCCCGGTACGGAGGTAAAAGCTATGGCAATTCAGACACTTCCCTTATCATGGCGGGCCATGAGCGCGCCCGGATCCGAACGGGCGCCGGGTGCAGGTGGAGTCGGGAATGAAGGCAGGTATGAAGACGATCGGCTGGCGCAAGATGTTCGGGTGGCGGCAGCCGCTGACCATGCTGGTCACGCTGCTTTGGCTGCTGCCGGCGCAGGCCGTGGAAGTCACCGACCTGTACACCGGCACCGTGCCGGTCGCGGAGCAGAGTGAAGCCGCCCGGCTTGATGGTCAGGTTGCGGCGCTGCAACAAGTGCTGATCAAGCTGTCCGGCTCCAGCACTGTGCTGGCGTTGCCGCAGGTGCAGGCAAACCTTGGCAAAGCCGCGGCCTACGTTCAGCGTTACCAATACCAATTGCTGCCGGCAGCGGTCGATGCGCCGGCTGGCACCGGCAATTCGCTGCTGTTGCAAGTGAGTTTTGATGGTCGCGCGCTGGAGCAATTGCTGCAGGATGCGGCGGCGCCGATCTGGGGCGCGCGCCGGCCGTTGACCGCGGTCTGGCTGGCCGTCGCCGATGACAACGGTCGTCGCCTGCTCGGCAATGATGACGAACCGGGTCTGATTCAGGATCTGCAATTTGCGGCCCGCGCCCGCGGCTTGCCGGTGGTGCTGCCGATTCTGGATTTGGAAGAGACCAATCAGATCAGCATCAGTGATGTCTGGGGTCGGTTCCTGCAGCCGCTGCAAAGTCTGTCGAGTCGCTATGGCGCTGAAGCCGTGCTGGCCGGCCGGATCGAAAAGGTCGGCGAGAGCTGGCAGGGTGAACTCAGTTTCGAGCAGGGCAGTTTGCGCGAAAGTGTCGCGGCCATTGCGCCGTCGCGCGCCGAATTGTTGCAGCAGTTGATTGGCCGGATTGCCGAGTTTGTTGCCGGCAAATATGCCGTCGTGCTCGACCCGAACAAGGACTCGGAAGTACTCGTGAAAGTCCACAATGTGCGCCGACTCGAAGACTACGGCCAGCTCAGCCAGTTTTTCAGTGGTTTGCAGGCCGTGCGGCAAGCCGATATCAAGGAAGTGCGCGCCGGCACGGCGCTGTTCAGTCTGCGCCTGATTGCCGATCAATCGGCGTTGTTGCAAGCCACCGCGCTCGACCCGCGTCTGCAAGTGGTGCCCGGTACCGAATTCGGCGTCGTGCTCGAATTCAACTGGCAGCCTTGATGACCGGATACCGATCCTGAACCTGCGAGCCCTCGCATGACCGCGCTGCGCCATGTGCCCAATCTGTTGACAGTGCTGCGCTGTCTGCTGACGGTGCCGTTGGCGTTGCTGTTGCTGGAGCGTCAGTTCGGCTGGGCATTGATGGTGTTTGTCGTCGCCGGGGTGTCGGATGCGCTCGATGGTTTTCTGGCGAAGCGCTTTCAGTGGCAGAGCCGGTTCGGTGCGATTGCCGATCCGCTCGCCGACAAATTGCTGCTGCTGATCGGTTTCGGCGTGCTGGCAGCGATCCAGGTGTTGCCGTGGTGGCTGTTTGCGCTGGTGTTGGCGCGCGACATCGTCATTGTCGGCGGTGCGCTGACCTATCACTGGTTGTTCGGACCGTATCCGATGCAGCCGACCTTGCTGTCAAAAGCCAACACGGCATTGCAGATCCTGCTGCTGACGGTGGTGTTGTTCAATCTGGGATTGTGGCCAATGCCGGCGCCGGTCCTGATGATCGGCATCGTGCTCGTCAGCTTCAGCACACTGAGCAGCGGTATGGATTATGTCTGGACCTGGGGGCGCCGCTGCGTCGCAGAGCGCCAGCGACGGCGAGCGCCGCCTCACCGTGATGCCGGTTGAGTAAGGCTGGATTCCGGTTAACGCTCCGGTAAATGCATGACAGCAGCAGACAACGACGCGACTGGCGTCATACCAACAGGGAGTATCGCATCATGAATTGGCGCGTGTACGGATTGCCGCTGACAATTACGGCCGTGCTGATCTTGTTGCTGTGGCTGCTCGCACCGATGCTGACCCCCTTTCTGGTGGCGGCAGCGCTGGCCTATTTCACTGACCCGGTGGTAGAAAAACTGCAGAGCTGGAAATGGCCGCGCACGCTCGCCGTGTTGACCATGCTGCTGTTGATTGTGCTGGTGTTCGTGCTGTTCATCCTGCTGGTGGTGCCCTTGCTGCAGCACGAAATCCGGTTGATAGTCCAGCGCTTGCCGGCCGCGCTGGCGTCACTGGAGCAGGTGTTGCTGCCGTGGCTCATCGAGCAAACCGGCCGCACCGATGTCAGTTTTGATCTGACCTATCTGCGCTCGCTGCTGGCTGAGCACATTCCGCAATCCGGCACCATCATTGCCCGCACCTTGGCCACTATCGGCAGTTCCGGACTGGCCATTTTCGCGTTTATCGCCAATCTGCTACTGATCCCGGTGATTTTCTTTTACTTGCTGCGCGACTGGCCGCTGGTCAAAAGCAAGGCGGCCGAGCTGGCACCGGCGCGTTGGCGCGAACGGTTCACGCCGTTGTTGGCAGAATGCGATGACGCGTTGGCGGCATTTGTCCGCGGCCAGATCCTGGTCATGCTGGCGTTGGCGACGTACTACACCGTCGGCCTGATGATCGTCGGACTGGATGTGGCCTTGTTGGTTGGCGTGCTGACCGGTCTTGCCAGTTTCATTCCGTACCTCGGTTTTTCGCTCGGTCTGCTGCTTGCCGTGATCGCGGCCTTGTTGCAGTTTGCCGATCCGATGATGGCGCTCTGGGTGGTCGCGGTGTTTGTCGGCGGGCAGGTGCTGGAAGGCGTGGTGCTGCAGCCCTTGCTGCTCGGTGATCGGATTGGCTTGCATCCGGTTGCGGTCATTTTTGCGGTGTTGGCCGGCGGCCAACTGTTCGGATTCACCGGCGTGTTGCTGGCCTTGCCGGCCGCCGCGGTGGTGCTGGTCCTGCTGCGTCACGGCTTGGTGCGCTACCGGGAGTCGCCGTTCTTCCTTGGCGGTTCGCGTAGCGACATTACGTGACAGTGTGCAGGGATTCAGGTGCAGGTTCTGATGTGCTGATGCAACAACTTCCGCTCGGTATCCGGTTGCGCACCGATGCCAGCTTCGACAACTTTCTCGCGGCCGGTAACGACGCGCTGCTGCGTGCGCTGCGTCAGTTCGCGCTCGCGTCGATGCCAGCTGCGACGGTATTTCTGCACGGCGGCCCCGGCAGCGGCCGCAGCCACTTGCTGCACGCGGTGGCGGCCGCAGCCGATGCCGCAGGACGCAATGTGGCCTTGCTGCCGCTCACCCTGCCAGGCTTGCAACCGGAAGTTCTGACCGGTTTTGACGGCAGTGATCTGCTCTGTGTTGATGATCTTGATGCCGTTTGCGCTGATCCGGCCTGGGCGCTGGCCTTGTTCAATCTGTTCAATGCCGTTCGCGATCGAGGGGGACAGCTGCTGTTCAGTGCCGACCGGCCGCCGGCCTTGTTGCCATGCGGCTTGCCGGATCTGCAGTCGCGCCTTGCCAGCATGCTGGTGTTTGCGGTGCAGGAACTCAGCGACGATGACAAGCAGCAGCTGTTGATCCAGCGCGGCGAGGAGCGCGGCTTGCGGGTGCCGCCCGATGTCGCGCAGTACCTGATCAGCCGCCATTCGCGGGCGGTGGCGGATTTGCTGGCCTTGCTCGACAAGCTGGATCACGCCTCGCTGAGCGAGCAGCGCCGGCTGACCTTGCCCTTCGTCCGGCAGGTGCTCGGCAGCTGAGCGGGGCTGCATTGATTACGACAAAAAAAGGCAGCCCTGCGGCTGCCTTTTTGTTTTTCACTTGGCGGTGCTTTTCGCTCGGAGGCGGGTTTCAATCGGCAGTGCTTACGCCTGCTGTTTGCCGGCGCGTTCGGCCAACAGGAATTCCAGGCTTTCATAGGCATGGCGCAGGTGCGGAATGACAATGGAGCCGCCAATGATCAGCGCGATATTGAACGCTTCTTCAATTTCTTCCTTGCTGCAACCCTGCTGGACACACGTATCGAGGTGGTAGTCGATGCAGTCATTGCAGCGCAGCACCATGGAACCGGTCAGGCCCATCAGTTCCTTGGTCTTGCGCGGCAAGGCGCCGTCGTCATAGGTGATCTTGTCGAGCGAGAACAGGCGCTTGATGCCGAGGTTCTCGGTCTTCAGCACCAGTTCATTGCCGGCCAGTCGACGGGCGCGAAATTCTTCAAACGGATGGGGCATGGCGTTACCTATCGCTAAACATCATTTCAGGGCGGTGAGCGGCGCATGATACACCTGTGTCGAGCCGGCTGCAGTGCGCACAGGCGTGCGTGGCAGCAGGTGTCGAATGCCTGAGTGCGGAGCTTTTCCGCGCGCAGGAATCCTTCGGCGATCACGATAACCGTGGCGCCGTTTACGAGGCAACGAGGAATCGAGTTCACCATGAGTACCGGTCGTTTGGCAGTCCTGAAGTTTGGCGGCACCAGTGTAGCGAGCGCGGAAACCGTCCGTCGCATCGCCGACATCGTGGTCGCGCGCCGAAAACAGGGCTTCGACGCGGTGGTCGTGGTGGTGTCGGCGCTCAGCAAGGTCACCGACAAGCTGGTCCGGCTGTCGCAAGGCGAGTCGGTCGAGCCCTTGCTGGCCGAGATCGACAACCAGCATCTCGCCCTCGCACAGGCGCTGAACCTGCCGGAAGATGACAACACCCGACGCAGTTGGCGGCAGCAGCTGGATCGCATCCGCGGCCTGCGCGCCAGCGCAACGCTGCCGCTGACGCCGGCGCAGCAGGCGCAAATCCAGAGCGCCGGCGAGCTGATGTCGAGCCGGTTGCTGGCGCTGTTTTTCAACCGTGAGCTGAAGCGCGAGGCGGTGACCTGTCATTGGCAGGATGCCCGCGACTGGCTGACCAGCGTGCCGCAGCCGCACCGCGGCGAAATCAGCCATTACCTGAATGCCCATTGCGAACCGGTGCGCAGCGATGTCCATCGCGCCACCGTGTTCGAACGTGGCGGCATGACGCTGACCCAGGGCTTCATTGCCCGCAATGGCCGCGATGAAACGGTGATTCTCGGTCGCGGCGGTTCCGATACCTCGGCTGCCTATCTGGCGGCATTGCTCGGCGCCGATGTGCTCGAGATCTGGACTGATGTGCCCGGCATGTTCACCGCCAATCCGCGCCAATATCCCAACGCCAAACTGCTGCGCAGCCTCGATTACGACGAAGCGCAGGAGATGGCCACCACCGGCGCCAAAGTGCTGCATCCGCGCTGCGTCCGACCGGCGCGGCTGGCGCGTATTCCGATCCGGATTGCTCATACTGGCTATCCGGACATGGAAGGCACCTGGGTGCAACCGCAGGTCGATGAAGTGCCCGGGCTGAAAGCGGTGTCGGTCAACAAACCGATTACCTTGATCAGCGTGGAAACGCTCGGGATGTGGCAGCAGGTGGGCTTCATTGCTGATCTGTTCGCGGTATTCAAGCGGCACGGTGTGTCGATTGATTTGGTGTCGACCTCGGAGACCAACATCACCGTCACGCTCGATGGCAAGGCCAACGATTTGGCACCGACAGCGCTGCAAGCACTGATTGCCGAACTGAACGAACTCGGCCGGGTCCGGTTGCTGGAAAACTGTGCCGTGGTGACGCTGGTCGGTCGTCACGTTCATACCGTGCTGCATGAACTCGGTGAGGCGCTGAAAGTGTTTGCCGAGTATCCGGTGCACTTGGTCACGCAAGCGGCATCGGATCTGAATTATTCGTTTGTGATCGATGCCGAGCATGCCGATGAAGTGGCCGCGCGGCTGCATGAGTTTTTGCTGGCCCATGCCCAGCACCCGGCCGTGTTCGGTCCGGATTGGCAAAGCCTGTTTGGCGAGCGTTCGAGCAAGGTGGCACCGGCCTGGTGGCGCGAGCAGCGGCAAGAGCTGATCGAACGGGCCCAGACCCACGCCCCGTGTTATGTGTATTCCTTGCCGACCGTATTGGCGCAAGTGTCAGCGCTGCGTCGACTGGCAGCGATCGACCGCCTGCTGTACGCGGTCAAGGCCAACGCCAACCCGGTGGTGCTGCAAACGCTTGCGGCCGCCGGCGTCGATCTGGAGTGCGTCTCGGTGGGCGAGCTGGATCGGGTGCGTAAGGTGCTGCCGGAATTGTCGGCCGAACGGATTCTGTTCACGCCCAATTTTGCTCCGCGCCGCGAATACGAAACGGCGTTCGCCCGCGGCGTGACCGTCACACTGGATAACCTGTATCCGCTGCAACAATGGCCGGAGGTTTTCCGAGGGCGCAAACTGTTGCTGCGGGTCGATACCGGTGTCGGCCAGGGCCATCATGCCCATGTTCGTACCGCCGGCCAGCAGAGCAAATTCGGCATTCCGCTGACGGATTTGCCGGAAGCGGCCGAACGCTGCGCCGCGCTCGGCGTCCGCGTGATCGGGCTGCATGCCCATTCTGGCAGCGGCATTTTTGATCGCGACAACTGGCGCCGTAACGCTGACAGTCTGGTGCAGGCCGCGGCGCAATTTCCTGATGTCGAAGTGCTGAATCTCGGCGGCGGTCTTGGCATTCCGTACGAAGACAGTCAGTCGCCGCTGGATCTGGCGGCGGTCGGGCAGACGTTGCAGGCATTCAAACAATCACACCCGGGATTGAAACTGTGGCTGGAACCGGGCCGTTTTCTGGTGGCGCAGGCCGGCGTGTTGCTCGCCCGGGTCACCCAGATCAAAGGCAAAGGTTCGCGGGTCTATGTTGGCGTTGAAACCGGCATGAACTCGCTGATCCGACCGGCGCTTTACGGCGCCCACCATCGCATCGTCAATTTGTCGCGGCTTGATGCCGCGCCGGCCTGGGTGTCGACCATCGTCGGGCCGATCTGCGAAACCGGCGACAAACTCGGTGAAGCCGTGTTGCCGGT
>CAMLKQ010000052.1 GCA_946480585.1 uncultured Kangiella sp. | reverse complement strand
ATGACCGATGGCGGCATCACCTTTCTCGAAACTGGCTTTGCTTACGACACCATTCGTGAGCTGATGCGCAAAGGCCATCAAGTGCAGTTCAACAACGGCGGTTATGGCGGCTATCAGGCGATTTTGCGCGACGCACAAAGCGGCGTGTACATCGGCGCTTCGGAAGGTCGCAAGGACGGACAAGCAGCCGGCTACTGAACGATACACTCGACAAACAAAAAAGCAGGCGACCGGTCGATTTCTGGCGCCTGCTTCACAAACTTCTGGAACTGACTTGCCAGTGCGGGCGGCAGTGATATAGTCGCCCGGTCACTTGCGGACAAGTTGCGTTGTCTGCTCTGCCAGTGCCGCAGAGCGCCGCCTTGCCAACACCATTCGTGTGCTCTGCGTATAACCATTACAAGGAGCACCGCCATGACATCCCCTGCATTGCACCCTCGCACCCTCAGTCTGCTGACACTCGCGGTACTGAGCAGTCTCAGTTTTACGACTTACGCCGACGAAGAAGCCAGTGAAGAGCCGGAAGAACGCATCGTCACCATCGGCACCCGCGTCAGCGGCCGCACCACCACCGAAACCGCGGCACCGGTCGACATCATCTCGAATGAATCGATTCGCAATGCCGGTATCACGGATACCGCCGAGCTGCTGCGCGCGCTGGCGCCGTCTTTCAACATGAACAACACCACGACCTCTGATGGTCAGGATCTGATGCGGCCGGCCAGCCTGCGCAGCATGGGCCCGGATCAGGTGCTGGTGCTGGTCAATGGCAAACGCCGGCATCAGCAAGCAGTGGTCGCCGTGCAGCAAAACGTCGGCCGCGGCAATGCCGGCACCGACATGAACGCGATCCCGATCACCGCCATTGATCGGGTGGAAGTGCTGCGCGACGGCGCCGCCGCTCAATATGGCTCTGACGCCATTGCCGGCGTGATCAACATCATCCTGAAAGACGACACCGGCACTCGCGCCTGGGCTCACTACGGCCGCACCGAAAAAGGCGAAGCGAATAAACAAGTCGGCATCAACACCGGGTTTGCACTGGGCGAGAGCGGTACCTTCAATCTCAGTCTGGAATGGCAGGACAAGGACGAAATCAACCGCGCACCGAAAACCGACTGGTTTGGCTCAATCGCCGAGCCACGGCAGCTGTTGTTGGTTGGTGAAGCTGCCATGGAAGCCCAGCAGGTCTGGTTCAATGCCGAATTGCCATTCGGTGAAAGTGCGCTGTATGCGTTCGGTGGTGTCGGTGAACGCGAAGCCGAATCGCTCGGCTTTTTCCGCGGCCCCGGCGATGGTCGGGTCTGGCCGCAGCTGTACCCGGACGGCATCACACCGAAACTCGGCACCCAATCGGAAGACGAAGCGGTCACCGTCGGTTTCCGGACACCCATTGGCGATCGCTGGGAGTTTGATGCCAGCTATGGTATCGGCGAGAACCGGATGGAGTTTCGCAACCTCGAATCGCTGAACACCAGTTACGGCCCGACCAGCCCGACCACCGCGTATGACGGCGCCTTGATCAACACGCTCGGCGTATTCAATGTCGATTTCCGCGGCACGGTCGATTGGGGTATCGGCAAGGATGAGTTGTCGCTGGCGGTCGGCGCCGAACGGCGCGAAGACGGTTACGAGATCGAAGCCGGCGATGTGGTGTCGTATGCGCGCGGCAACGTGTTCTGCAACCAAACCGTCAACCCGACCGGCTTGCCCGGCCCGATCTGCACGGAAGAAAACTTCACAACACCGGGCATGCAGGGCTTTGCCGGTTTCCGACCGGAAATGGAGATCGATGAAACCCGTGACAGCACCGGTGTGTACGCCGATGCTGAAGCGTTCCTGACTGACAACTTCACACTCGGTGCCGCGCTACGTTTCGAGGATTATTCCGATTTTGGCAACACCACCACCGGCAAACTGTCCGGTCGCCTGGAGCTGACGCCGGAACTCGCGCTACGAGCAACCTATTCGACCGGTTTCCGCGCACCCGGTGTGCAACAACAGTATTTCACCCAGCGTTCAATTTCACTGAATGATCAAGGGCAATTGTCCGATCTGGTGACCTTGCGACCGGGCTCGGCTTTGGCGGAAGAACTCGGCTTTTCTGAACTGAAAGAAGAAACCTCGGACAGTTTCAGCATTGGCTTGGTCTACCGTGGCGAGATATGGACCACTACGATCGACATCTATCAAATCAACATTGACGATCGCATCGTGTATTCACAAGCGATTGCCGATGGCACCGTTGCCGATGGCCCCAATCCCGATGCCATCAATGATTTCTTCGATGCACACGGTCCGATCGCAGCCGGTGGCGATGGTCAACTTGATGGCGTTTCGCGAGTCGAAACCTTCACCAACGCGGCCGACACCGAAACCCGCGGCCTCGACTGGGTCAACCTGTGGCGGTTCGAAAGCGGTGCGGTGGAGTGGTTGATTGAAGCCACCGGCCACTTGAATGACACCGAGATCACCGCGGTCAATACGTCGTCGACGATTGTGCCGGACGACGTAGTTGTCGATCCCGGCATCCGCAACCTGATCGAAAATGCCCAGCCCGGCGAGCGGGCAACGGTGGCGGGCACCATCAAGGTGGCTGGTTTTTCGGGTACGCTGCGCGCGAGCTATTACGGCAGCTATTCCGATCACCCAGACGCTTACGGCCTGGGCAAGCACACCTGGGGCGCGAAGACCCTGTTCGATGCCACCGCGTTCTACGATTTCAATGAGTCATTCCGGCTCTCTGGCGGCATCCTGAACGTGTTCGATACCTATCCGGACAAGTGGGGCACTGACGGTTCGCCGTTCAGTGATTTATTCGGCTTTACCTATGGCTGGAACACGGTGCCATTCAGCCTTGCGGGCCGGCAGTACTTCCTGCGCGGGGAAGTGACGTTCTGATTGCATCACATATAAAACAAACGGGGCCGATGGCCCCGTTTGTTTTTTGGCCGACGCTTTAAAAGAATCTCTCAGCGGATATCGGCCAGATTGCGCCCGAACGGCGTCACCGCCAGCCGCATCAGTTTCAGGTGTTGCAAGCCAAACGGAATGCCGATGATGGTGACGCACAAGATCAAGCCGAACACGGCATGGAAGAGCACGGCCCACAGTCCGCCGAACAACAACCAGATGATGTTCAGAAAGATGTAGAGGATGCCGCCCGGGGTCGACGTCTCCCGGCTGACCGACGTCGAGCCAAACGGAAACAGCGCGAACAACGCCAGCTTCAGATTCTGAAAGCCCCACGGCAAGCCAATGACGGTGGCGCACAGCGCCAGACCACCGGTCAGGTAGCACAGGAACACCAGCCAGCCACCGAACAGCAGCCACAACAGATTCAAGAACAGACTCATCGCGAGTACCTCCTGCATTCGGTGCAGCAAACCACGGGCCAAAACTTAACCTGCTGATTCAAAAGGAATATCTCGGCCTGACCCGAATGTGCCGCGGTGTAAACCGCTGATTTATGGTGAATTTGACCAGCCGGCAAACGAGCGCGGCCCTACGTGACTTGTCACAATACGGATCACTGGCTACCCTAGCCGACTTTTTGAACAACCCCTCCCAGGAAATTCGCGCCGTGAAACGGGTTTTGGCCGTGTGGTACAGCCAATCGGGTCAGCTTGACCGGGTCATGGACCGGCTGCTGGCGCCGCTGCGTCAGGCCGACGGCATCGCGTTGCAGGCGTTGAAACTGGCGCCCGCCACGCCCTACCCGTTCCCGTGGCCGTTTTGGCAGTTCATGGACAGCTTTCCCGAATGCGTGCACCGCGATCCGGCGCCGATTGCCCCGCTGCCGCTCGCTGCCGATGCTGAATTCGATCTGATCATCATCGGCTATCCGGTCTGGTTCCTGTCCCCGGCCGCACCGGTCACCGCTTTCCTGCAAAGCGAGCAAGGCCGGCATCTGGTGCGCGGCAAACCGGTGGTCACCGTCACCGCCTGCCGCAACATGTGGCTGATGGCGCAGGAAGCGGTAAAGGAAATGCTGGTTGATGCCGGCGCCCGTCATTGTGATCACATTGCACTGACTGATCGTGCGTCGGCGCTGGCGACGTTTGTGACCACGCCTCGCTGGGTGTTGACCGGACGCCGGGAAGCCTTCTGGGGTTTTCCGCGTGCCGGCGTATCCGATGCCGACATCAGCGGCTGCGACCGATTCGGTCGCGCCATCGTCGACGGCCTGCGCCGTGACGCGGAACAAGACGCCCGCCCGCTGCTGTACGGTTTGCGCGCCTGTGAAGTGGATGACCGCTTGATCGCCAGCGAACGGGTCGGCATCCGCAGCTTCCGTATCTGGGGCAAATTGTTGCGTGCGCTGGGCCACCCGGGCGCACTGCCGCGCCGGTTGGCGCTGGTGTTTTACATCGTGTTTTTGCTGACCCTGATCGTCACCGTGGTACCGGTGACCATGCTGCTGAAAGCGTTGTTGCGGCCGTTGCTGCGCACGCGTTTGCAGGCATGGAAAGATCATTATGAATTGCCGTCTGGCTCGGATGCCGGTCGGCTCAACGAGTTTGTATGAACGCCGTCTATATCAACCGCATCAGTGCGTATTTGCCGAACGACCCGGTCGGCAATGATGAAATGGAAGCGGTGCTTGGCATGGTCGGTGAACGACCATCGCGCTCGCGCCGGCTGATCCTGCGCAACAATGGCATCCGCAAACGCCATTACGTGCTCGACCCGAAAACCGGCGAGCCGCGCTACAACAACGCCCAACTGACGGCGCAAGCCATCCGCAAACTCGCCGACAGCGATTTTGCCCTCGATCAGATCGATTGCCTCGCCACCGGCACCTCCAATCCGGACCAGCTGCTGCCCAATCATGCGGTAATGGTGCACGGTGAACTCGGCATTCCACCGTGTGAAGCTGTTGCCACCGCCGGCATTTGTCTGGCCGGCACCACGGCGCTGAAATACGCTTGGCTTAACGTGCTCAGTGGTCAGGCACGCAACGCGGTAGCCACCGGCTCCGAGACGGCGTCAATTGGCTTGCGGGCACAGCAGTATGCCGCCGAGACCGAGCAGCAGTTGCAGGCACTCGAAGAACGCCCGGAGTTGGCGTTTGAAAAAGATTTTCTGCGCTGGATGCTGTCCGATGGTGCCGGCGCGATGCTGCTGCAAAATCATCCCAATACCGATGGCAGGAGCCTGCGCATCGATTGGATCGACGTATTCTCGTATGCTCACGAGTTGCCCGCCTGCATGTACCGCGGTGCGGAGCGCGATGCGCAGGGTCAACTGATTGGCTGGCATCATTTCAGTCACGACGAAGTTGGCCAGCGGTCGGTGCTGGCATTGAAGCAGGACGTCAAACTGCTGAATGCCCACGTGGTGGAATACTGTCTGGTCAAACCGCTGCAGGAGCTGATCCAGAAGCGCCAGTTGCGTGCTGAAGCCGTTGACTGGTTCCTGCCGCACATGTCCTCGCACTATTTCAAACAGCCGATACATGACGCGCTGCAAGCCATCGACTTCGCCATTCCGGGCGAACGCTGGTTCACCAATCTGGTTGAGCGCGGCAACACCGGCTCGGCATCGATCTATCTGATGCTGGAAGAATTATTCAATCAGGATCGGCTGCTGCCCGGTCAGACGCTGCTCTGTTTCGTACCGGAAAGCGGCCGCTTCTCCAGTGCGTTCATTCACCTGACGGTGGTGTGACATGCGCGCTGACGAAGTGCCGCAGGAAACCAACCCGGTGTTCCAGCACGAGCGCAAAGCCGTTTACGCCGTCAATGCGGATGGCGAGTACGTGATGGTCAAAACCGGCGGCTCGGAAGTCGATTTCGGTCCGACCCTGGATGCCGGCGAGTGGTTTGCCGAACAGGCCCAGCAAGCCCGGCAGCGGGTCGAACAGGGCCAGAGTTCGCCGCTGGAATTCTGGATGTACCAACAGCGCATGGACGTCCCGACACTGGCGCAGGCCACCGGATTTTGGCAATGGCGGGTGCGCCGTCACCTCAGGCCCGATATTTTTCCGCGACTGTCGGACGCGCTGCTGCAACGCCACGCCGACGCGCTCGGCATTGATGTCCTTCGCCTGAAAACCCTGCCATGACCGATCAGGAACATTCGATGATGACCGAGCCGGTCACGGCACACGCCGACACCTCCAGCGCGTTTGAACATCAGCAATATGCCCACTGCGAAAGTGGCGTGCTGTCGGCCATGCTGCGCGCGAAAGGCTTAGCCATGACCGAAGCAATGGCCTTTGGCCTCGCCAGCGGTCTGTCATTCGCCTATCTGCCGTTCATCAAGATCAACCAGCTGCCGCTGATCGCCTACCGGATGCCGCCACGCTTCCTGATCAAATCGCTGCAGCGCTTGCTGAAATTGCCGTTCAAGTTCGAAACGTTTCGCAATGCCGAAAAGGGCCAGCAGCGGCTCGACGAGCTGTTGGCACAAGGCAAACTGGTCGGCCTGCAAACCTCGGTGTATTTCCTGCCTTACTTTCCGCCGGCCATGCGTTTTCACTTCAACGCCCACAACCTACTGGTGTACGGCAAGGACGGCGACGACTACCTGATCAGCGATCCGGTATTCGAACAGGTCAAGCGCTGCGCCAGCGCTGATCTGCAAAAAGCCCGCTTTGTTCGCGGTGTGCTGGCGCCGAAAGGCTTGCTGTATTACCTCGATGGCCCGGTCGCGCCGCCCGATCTGAAACCCTTGCTGCGCAAGGCCATGATTCGCACCTGCCGGATCATGCTGCACACACCGGCGCCGTTCATTGGAGCCCGCGGCATCCGTTTCCTCGGCAATCGGTTACCAAAGCTGACCGCCAAATACCCGACCGATTATGTCCGCCGCTATGTCGGCCATGTTGTCCGGATGCAGGAAGAGATTGGCACCGGCGGCGCTGGTTTTCGGTTCTTGTATGCGGCATTTTTGCAGCAGGCAGGCCAGCTGCTCGGTGACGAACGGCTGGTCGCGCACGCCAAAACACTGACCCAGATTGGTGATGATTGGCGCGAATTCGCGCTGGCAGCGGCTCGCATGAACAAGGGCCGGATGCCGGTGGATCTGCCGCTGCTGCAACAGCATTTGCTGAAGCTGGCCGATCAGGAAACTGTGTTCTTCCGCGAGCTGCTGCAGCTGGTCAAATAACCTGTCGGGGCCAGTTCATTGCAGCCGATGTTCGTCATCAGTAACAGGTGCAATGAATTGCACCCTACGGACATACGTTAGCCCCGCATCGCTTTCGCCAGCACCCGACTGGCAATCAGCAAACAGCCAGCGCAGAGCGCCAGCAGCAAGCCAACATACGGCAACACGGCAGTGCTGTCGCCGCCGCGCAAGAATACCGTCAGAAATCCTTCCAGGCCCCAGTTCATCGGCGAGTAGTGCGCCAACTCGCGCATGAACGGTGGCATCACCAGCGCCGGCACCATGATGCCGCCACATGCGGCGAACAGAATATTGCTGACTCCGCCGATCGTGGTCGCCTGCTCGATGCTCTTGGCATAGCTCGCGATGAGCAAACCAAAGCCAAGCGCAGCAAAACTGACTGCGCTGGCGATCAGCCACAGCGCGACCGGATGGACCTGCAGCTGCAAGGCATCGCCGCCGAGTGCCGGCACGACAAACCGGCCAACCAGCAGCATCAACGCAGTCTGGATCAGGTTGATGCCATAGAACGGCAACAATTTCCCAAGCAGCAATTGCATCGGTGAGATCCGCATGGTTGCGAGCCGCATCAAGGTGCCGTGGGAGCGCTCGGCAATCACAATCGTCGACAACGGGATCACGACAAAGAACATTGCAAAGGTCAGCCAGGCCGGCACGCTTTGCTGGGTGGCAGTCAATGCGGCCTGCCCCCGCTCACCGGCGACATGACGCGCGCTGACTTCGGGCAACTGCTCCAATTGCATCGCCAGCACTGGCTGCGAGGCAAACAACTGACGGGCACGTGCCAGCGCCAGTTCGCGCTCCACTTGCGCTTGCGCTGCCGCCAGGGCGGCCATCGGCAACCCGGGTTCAGCGAGCACCTCGACCACTGCGCTCGCGGTTGCCGACGTGTTGACCGCAGACGTATCGGCCGCAAACGCCGGCGTCACCACAATCGCCCACAATGCCGCGCGCTGACGCAGCGCCTGTTCAAGCCCGCCACGGTCATGGAGCAGCGACAACGCGGTGTTGTTCTGCCCGGTTTGCAGCGGCATTTTCTGCCACGCACGCAGAAATTCCCGGCTGGCGTCGGTCTGCGCTTCGTCCAGCAGCAAGGGCACACCGAGCTCCAGCGTTGGCGGTTGAAACGTGTCACGCAGCGCCAGCGACATGACCAGAATGAACACGGCCGGCATTGCGAACAACACGAGCAAGCCGTGCCAGTCGCGCCGCAGCGCGCGCAGCTCCTTGCCGGCGAGCATCGCGATGGTTTTCAGATAGGCTGCTTTCGGCATCGCGTTCATTTTTTATCTCAGTCGCGCAGCGTGCGGTGGGTCAGTTGCAGGAACAGATCTTCGAGATGACGGTGGCCGTATTGCAGTTGCTGGCAGTGCAGACCGTGACGCTCGAAATGCGCCAGCAGTGTTGACCAGTGCTGGTCGTCGGTTTTGCCAAAGCGGTGATCCTGGCCTTCGATCGGCAATGCGGTAAAACCGATCGGCAGTTGCTGCCATGCGGTATCAACGGGTAGTGCGGCAAATCGCACGCGCAGCACCGGTGTCGCTTCCGTCAGCAAGGCATCGAGCCGCCCCTGCACCAAGACGCGGCCATGATCGATGATGGCGAGCCGATCACACAGCGCCTGCACTTCTTCCATGTAATGCGAGGTGTAGATCAGCGTTTTGCCTTGCTGGCGCAAGCTCGCCACTGCCGCCAGCAAATGCGCCCGCGATTGGGGATCGACACCGACCGTCGGTTCATCCAGCAACAGCAGATCCGGATCGGTCAGCATGCCGATGGCGAAATTGAGTCGCCGTTTCAGACCACCGGAACAATGTGCGGCGCGCTGATCGGCGGCCGCCTGCAGCTGCGCCAATTCAATGCAATGCTGCACGCGCTGACGCCGCACAGCACCGCGCAAGCCCTGCACACCGGCAAAGAACTCCAGGTTCTCGCGGCAGCTCAGCATCGGATAAAACGCCAGCTCCTGCGGCACCAGCGCAAACCGTTTGGCGTGACGCGCCACGTGTCCGGATTGCGCGGTCAACAAGCCGCTGATCAGCGCCATCAGCGTGCTCTTGCCGGCGCCATTGGGGCCCAGCAGACCAAACACTTCGCCCGGCTGCGGTTGCAGGCTCACCTGCTGGACCGCATCGTGCGCTGCGCCCGGATAACGGAAGCTGACCTCGGTCAGGGTGAGCAAGGCGTCGGTCATGCCATCACCGTCAGGAAGCTGTAGACAAACAGGCATTGCGCCGCGAAATAACTGCCGAGTATCCACAGTTGCGCCGCCGGCAACGGTCGGCGGAATTTGTTCCAGCCAAGCAGGCTGTCACTGAGCACAAACAATCCGGCCGCGAGCGCCAGCGGCCAGGCATCCGGCTGCTGCAACGACAGCGGTATGGCGAGCACGGCGACCAATCCCAGCACGGCGCCGTAAACCAGCACGGCCACACTCAACAAGCGACCCGGCGGACGTAACGCGCGCTGCATCAGCAGCGCCACCAGCAACACCAGCCCGATGAGCCAAGCGTTGAGGCTGGCACCGTGCTGCCACAGTGCGACCGCCATCGCGAGATGGCCGAGCAGGAAGGCGAGCAAGCCCGGCAGAAAACCACGCCGAAACAGCAACGCGACATCACCGAACCAGCCGCCCACCAATGCCAGCAGCACGGCCGTTTTGCCGGTGAATTCTGGCGCCTGCACGACCGCGCTGATCAGCAACAACAGCGGCAGTGGTTTCAGCAGCGGATACCAGCGCTGACGCGAATACTGACCGGCCAACATCGTTGGCAGCGACAGCATCGCAGCAATCCACAACCACCACACGATTAAAACTGATCCGTGTTGAGCAGCACCAGAGTGCAGGCCGCTTCGAACGGAATGCCGGCCGCGCGCAAACGCTGCTCGAGCAATGCCGACTCCGAGCCCGGATTGAAGATCACCCGCTTTGGCTTCAGCGCCACCAACGCATCGGCGATCACCGCGCTGCGTTCCGGCCCGACATACAGGGTCACGGTATCCACCGGTTGCGTGATCGCCGCCAACGAAGGTTGCACCGGCACACCGTCAATTTCGGCGAGTAGCGGGTGCACCGGAATCACGGTATGACCATGCTGACGCAGCAGTTTCTGCGCTTTGTTGGCATAGCGATCCGGCTTGTTGCTGGCGCCGACGATGACCACCGTTTGGCTGCTCATGCAGGTCTCCAAAAAAAAATGTGGCCGTCGCGACGACAGCCCATGAAAAACGGGGGCCGATGGCCCCCGCTTTGCTATTCGGTTGCGGCGCCAGTTTACAGCGTGAAGCGCACCGGCACATCGATGTTGTAGCTGTCTTCCGGCAGTTCCGGCGGCAGCTCCGGCAGCGGCATCGACTTGGTGACCATGTCGATCATCGCGCGGTCCAGCATACGCTCGCCGGTCGACTCGACCACCTCGACCGCCAGCATGTTGCCGCTTTTGTCGACGGTGGCACGTACCACGCCTTCGCCAACCAACTTGTCCTTGAACGCTTTCGGCGGATAGAACTGGTTCTTACGGAAGACTTTCATGGCTTCCCGCTTGTAATCACCGAACAACAGGTCCGGGTCGATAACCGCATCCACCGCTGGCACATCCAGCGCCGAGATAGCCGGCGGAATTTCAACCGGTTTGGCCGCCGCAACGGCCGGCTTGCTCTCAACAACCGGTTTCGTCTC
>CAMLKQ010000051.1 GCA_946480585.1 uncultured Kangiella sp. | reverse complement strand
GTGTTTTGCAGCAGCGTGGCGACAGTCATCGGACCAACGCCGCCCGGCACCGGTGTGATCCAGCCAGCACGTTCGGCCGCCGTAGCGAACTCGACATCGCCGCAGAGTTTGCCGTTGTCCAGCCGGTTGATGCCAACATCGATCACGATGGCGCCCGGCTTGATCCATTCGCCTTTGACGAAGTTCGGCCGGCCAACGCCAACCACAACCAAATCAGCACGGCCGACTTCCTCAGCCAGATTCTGGGTTTTGCTGTTGCAGACGGTGACCGTGCAATCGGCCAGCAGCAGTTCCAGCGCCATCGGCCGGCCGACGATATTGGAGGCGCCGACCACGCAGACTTTCAGGCCACGCAGGTTGACGCCGGTTTCGCGAATGAGGGTCATGCAGCCATATGGCGTGCACGGACGCAGCAGCGGCCGCTTCTGCGCCAACCGGCCAAAGTTGTAAGGATGGAAGCCATCGACGTCCTTGTCCGGACGGATGCGCTCGACCACGGTGTCGGCGTCGATCTGGGCGGGCAGCGGCAGCTGGACCAGGATGCCGTCGACAGTCGGATCGGCATTGAGCTTGTCGATCAGTGCCAGCACTTCGGCTTGCGGTGTCTCAGCGGGCAGGTTGTATTCGAAGGAGACAAAGCCGGCTTCCTTGCAGCGTTTGCGCTTGGCACCGACGTACACCTGCGAGGCCGGGTTTTCACCGACCAAGATCACGGCCAGGCCCGGTGCGCGCTCGCCGCGGGCAACGCGGGCGGCCACTTCGGCGGCAATGGTGGCTTGGAGACGGTCGGCAACGGCTTTGCCGTCGATGAGTTTCGCGGTCATGGTCAGGTCGGAGCAGGGAAAAAAGGGGCGCCATTGTCGCAATTTTGCTCAGATTCCCCAAGCGTCATTACACGCTGCGCTAAGTGCTTGATTTCGCCGTTTCGGCAAATTGACGACCCGGGGTGACGCCTGTATCATGCCGCGCTCGCCGAATGCGGCGTGGCAAAAACGCGACGATTTTCGGGGAATAGCGCAGCTTGGTAGCGCACCTGTTTTGGGTACAGGGGGTCGTGGGTTCGAATCCCTCTTCCCCGACCAATCGCGCGTTTGCTCTTGCAGTCGTCATTGACGACCGTCAGGGCCTCGAACCGGTCATGCGCTCGTAGCTCAGTTGGATAGAGCATCGGCCTTCTAAGCCGAGGGTCGCAGGTTCGACTCCTGCCGGGCGCGCCATCCCGGTGGCCGTACGCAGGCGTACAAGTTTCAACGGTGGGTGTAGCTCAGTTGGTAGAGCCCCGGATTGTGATTCCGGTTGTCGTGGGTTCAAGTCCCATCACTCACCCCAATTCAGACGATGAGCCGGCAACCGGCTTGTCGGCAGGGTGGTAAGCTGGCCGGGTTCCGGCCAGTGGCTGTAGAACAAGCCTTCCTCTTACACCGGTCCAGCGGCGTTTCTGGCCCATGACCGCCAGTACGCAGAGGGTCCGGTGAAGCCGGATCGCAGCGAAAGTGGCGAAATTGGTAGACGCACTGGATTTAGGTTCCAGCGCCGCAAGGCGTGAGAGTTCGAGTCTCTCCTTTCGCACCAATTCGTCAGCAGCCGGGTTTCCCGGCTGTTGGCATTTTGGTTGGATCACGGCAATGGAAGTCGCGGATTTTGAACTCTGCAGAGAGCGTCGCTCTTTGCTGCAACGGGAGTAACACCATGCAAGTTTCCGTCGAAGTACTGAACGGTCTCGAGCGCCGTGTCACCATCGGTGTACCGGCTGAGTCGATCGAGTCTGAAATCAACAAGCGCCTGCAACAGCTGGCCCGCAGCCAGCGCCTGCCGGGCTTCCGCCCGGGCAAGCTGCCGATGAACGTGGTCAACCAGCGTTGGGGCGATTCGGTTCGCCGCGAAGTCTGGGGCGACACCATGCAGCGTTCGTTCTACGAAGCTGTGATGAAGGAAAACCTGAATCCGGCCGGTAACCCGCGCATCGAGCCGAAAACCCTGGAAGCCGGCAAGGACGTCGAGTTCGTTGCCACCTTCGAGGTGTACCCGGAATTTGCCGTGCAGGGCCTCGACAAAGTCGCCGTGGAAAAGCCGATTGCCAGCGTTACCGACGCGGACGTCGACACCATGCTGGAAACCCTGCGCAAGCAGCGCGCCAGCTGGGCGGTGGTTGAGCGCGCCGCGAAAGAAGGTGATCAGGTCACCATCGATTTCGTCGGCACCGTAGATGGCGTCGCCTTCGAAGGCGGCAGCGCCAACGGCGTCAAAGTCGTGATCGGCTCGAACAGCATGATCCCGGGCTTCGAAGAAGGTCTCGTCGGTGCCAAGGCCGGCGGCAGCGTCGAGCTGAACGTGACTTTCCCGGAAGACTACGGCAACAAGGATCTGGCCGGCAAAGCCGCTGTTTTCAAAGTTACCGTTGGCAGCGTTTCCGAGCAGAAATTGCCGGAACTGGATGATGCCTTCGTGTCGCTGTTCGGCCTGAGCTCGGGCGGTGTTGCCGCGCTGAAAGTCGAAGTGCGCAAGAACATGGAGCGTGAGCTGCGTCAGGTGATCAAGAACAAGATCAAGGCGCAGGTCATGGACGGTCTGGTCAAGGAAAACGAAGTCGCGCTGCCGACCGCCTTGGTTGACCAGGAAATCGAGCGTCTGCGTCAGCAGGCCAACCGTGAACTGGGCATGGCCACCCGCAAGAAGGATCTGCCGGAGCTGCCGGCGTCGCTGTTCGCTGATCAGGCCAAGCGTCGCGTTTCGCTCGGTCTCATCGTGGGCGAAGTGATTCGCGCCAACAAGATCGAAGCGGACGGCAACCGCGTCCGTGCTGCTGTGGAAGACATTGCTTCGGCCTACGAAACGCCGTCCGAAGTCGTCAACTGGTATTACAGCAACAAGCGTGAACTGGCTCAGATGGAAGCGCTGGTGCTCGAAGATCAGGTTGTCGATTTTGTGCTCAGCAAAGCGCAAGTCACTGAAAAGGCTGTATCTTTCGACGAGCTGATGAATAAGCGCCAGTAATTGCTGCGCTTTTCATGAGGACAGAAACCCCGGTTGCTGGTGACGGCATCCGGGGTTCGCTATCATGGCCTTTACGAAATCGGTTTCGACCCCATCTCGTGTTGACCGTGGCGTCACCCGTCGGCTTCACCGGCGCGGGACGCTCTCCAAAAGCCACAACAAGGAATGCTCATGAGTCGCAACGCTTTGTCGCATTTACCCCCGGAAATTGCCCAGTTGGTCCCGATGGTGGTCGAGCAGACTGCCCGCGGTGAGCGCGCGTTCGACATTTATTCCCGCCTGCTGAAAGAGCGGATCATTTTCCTGACCGGTCCCGTAGAAGACCACATGGCCAATCTGGTGGTCGCGCAGCTGTTGTTCCTTGAAGCCGAAAATCCGGACAAGGACATCAGCCTGTACATCAACTCGCCAGGTGGTGTGATCACGGCCGGCATGTCGATTTACGACACCATGCAGTTCATCAAGCCGGACGTGTCAACCCTGTGTATTGGTCAGGCCTGTTCGATGGGCGCGTTCCTGCTGGCCGGTGGCACCAAGGGCAAGCGGCACTGCCTGCCGAACGCCCGGGTCATGATTCACCAGCCGTCTGGCGGCGCTCAGGGCCAGGCCACCGACATCGAGATCCACGCCCGGGAAATCCTGAAAATGCGGGAAAACCTGAACCAGCTGATGGCCGAGCATACCGGCCGCTCGCTGGAAGAAATCCAGCGTGACACCGAGCGCGATTACTTTATGAGCGCCGAAGAGGCACTCAAGTACGGCTTGGTCGATTCGGTGCTGCAGAAGCGCTGAGCCATGGCCGGGTGACTGCCCGGCTGCGATGGGCTTCGCAGGGTTATAAGCTGCTCCGAGCAGGAACCCGCGCAAGCAGGCTAGAATCCAACAATCTAGTCTTCAGATATTGAAGGGGTGCGCTGCCCGGGCGCACCCGCCAGGTTAGAGGTAGCTATGGCTGAGAAGCGTTCTGGCGGCAAGGATGAAGGTGGCAAGCTGTTGTACTGCTCCTTCTGTGGCAAGAGCCAGCACGAAGTCCGCAAACTGATCGCCGGTCCGTCGGTGTTCATCTGCGATGAGTGCGTTGAGCTCTGCAACGACATCATTCGGGAAGAGGTGCAGGACACGACGACCAGCACCGACAAGCCGCGGCTGCCGTCCCCGAAAGAAATCAAGAAAACGCTCGACGAGTATGTGATTGGCCAGCCGCATGCCAAGAAGGTGTTGGCGGTGGCGGTGTACAACCACTACAAGCGTTTGCAAGGCGGTGGCCACAAGAAGGATGAAGTCGAGCTCGGCAAGAGCAACATCCTGCTGGTCGGCCCGACCGGCTCCGGCAAAACGCTGCTGGCGGAAACGCTGGCGCGCTTGCTGAATGTGCCGTTCACCATTGCCGATGCCACCACGCTGACCGAAGCCGGTTATGTCGGTGAAGACGTTGAGAACATCATTCAGAAACTGCTGCAGAAATGCGATTACGACATCGAGAAAGCGCAGCAGGGCATCGTCTACATCGATGAAATCGACAAGATTTCCCGCAAGTCGGAAAACCCGTCGATCACGCGCGATGTCAGCGGTGAAGGTGTGCAGCAGGCGCTGCTGAAATTGATCGAAGGCACAGTGGCCTCGGTACCGCCGCAAGGTGGCCGCAAGCATCCGCAGCAGGAATTCCTGCAGGTCGACACCAAGAACATCCTGTTCATCTGCGGCGGCGCGTTTGCTGGCCTCGACAAGGTGATTCGTGATCGGTCCGAGAAAGGCGGCATCGGCTTTGGTGCCGAAGTGCGCAGCAAGGACGACAAAAAGAATGTTGGCGAAGTGCTGAAAGGCGTGGAGCCAGACGATCTGATCAAGTTCGGTTTGATTCCGGAGTTCGTCGGTCGCTTGCCGATCGTGGCAACGCTGGAAGAGCTGGACGAAGCGGCGCTGGTCAAGATCCTGACCGAACCGAAGAACGCTTTGGTCAAGCAATACCAGAAGCTGTTCGACATGGAAGGCGTGCAACTCGAGATCCGCGACGAAGCGCTGAGCGCGGTGGCCCGTCAGGCCATGGCGCGCAAGACCGGTGCCCGCGGTTTGCGGTCGATCCTCGAAGGTACGCTGCTCGACACCATGTTCGACCTGCCGAGCCTCGAGAACGTCTCCAAGGTGGTGGTCGATTCGGCTGTCATCGCCGGCGACAGCAAACCGAAGCTGATTTACAACAACGACAGCTTGCCGAAAGCCGCGTCGGACCAATAACGCCGTTGTTGGTTGGAAAATGACCAAACGCCCAAGCCGGCCAACCGACTTGGGCGTTTGGCTATCTGGCCGCGTATCAGGCTGGGATTGCGGTCTGCCAAATCGTTATGGTGGCCGCCGCAATTAGGCCGGATTTCCCGTTGAAGCCGGGAAAAGCAGCCCCATATACTGGCCTGAACCCATGCAGCAGCCGCTGTGTGGGCACCTAACCCGGTAGCCCCCATGACCACTCGTCCTGATTTGCTCGAACTGCCCGTGTTGCCCTTGCGCGACGTGGTGGTGTTCCCGCACATGGTCATCCCGCTGTTTGTCGGCCGGGAGAAATCGGTGCAGGCGCTCGAAAGCGCCATGAAGAGCGACAAGCAGATTCTGTTGGTCGCGCAGAAAGAGGCTGCCATCGATTCGCCGGTAGCCAAGGATGTTTATGAAGTCGGTTGCGTCGCCACGATTCTGCAGATGCTGAAGCTGCCGGACGGCAACGTCAAAGTGTTGGTCGAAGGTGTGCAACGCGCACGCGTGCAGAAATACACCGACGGTGACGACATGCTGCTGGCCGAAGTGGAATACCTCGGCAACCAGCAACCGAATCCGACCGAAGAAGAAGCGCTGATGCGCTCGACCATTGGCATCTTCGAAAATTACGTCAAGACCGGCCGCAAGGTGCCGCAGGAAATCGTCCAGGCAGTGTCGAGTCTGGAAGAACCGGCGCGGCTCGCCGATACCATCGCCGCGCATCTGGCGCTGAAAGTCGCCGACAAGCAAAAGATTCTGGAAATCGAACGCGTTTCCGAGCGGCTCGAACACCTGATGGCCTTGATGGAAGGCGAGATCGAGCTGATGAATGTCGAGAAGCGCATTCGCGGCCGGGTCAAGCGCCAGATGGAAAAGTCGCAGCGCGAGTACTACCTGAATGAGCAGATGAAGGCCATTCAGAAAGAACTCGGCGACATGGACGATGGCCAGAACGAGTTCGAAGAGCTGGAGAAAAAGATCGACAAGGCCGGCATGAGCAAAGAAGCGCGTGCCAAGGCCGAGGCCGAACTGAAAAAGCTCAAGATGATGTCACCGATGTCGGCCGAGGCCACCGTCGTGCGCGGTTACCTCGACTGGATGCTGCAGGTGCCATGGAAGAAGCGCAGCAAGGTCTCGCATGATCTGGTGCGCGCGCAGAAGATTCTCGACGAAGATCACTACGGTCTGGAAGACATCAAGGAACGCATTCTTGAGTATCTTGCTGTCCAGCAGCGCGTGAAAAAAGTCAAAGGTCCGGTGCTGTGCCTGGTTGGCCCGCCGGGTGTTGGCAAAACCTCGCTCGGTCAGTCGATTGCCCGTGCCACCGGTCGTGAGTTCATCCGCGTGGCCTTGGGCGGCGTGCGTGACGAAGCTGAAATCCGTGGCCACCGTCGGACCTATATCGGTTCGATGCCGGGCCGGGTGATCCAGAAGCTGGCGAAATCCGGGGTGAAAAACCCGCTGTTCCTGCTCGACGAAATCGACAAGATGGCGATGGATTTTCGCGGCGATCCGGCGGCGGCGCTGCTGGAAGTGCTCGATCCCGAGCAAAACCACACCTTCAACGACCATTATCTCGAGGTCGATTACGACCTGTCCGAGATCATGTTCATCTGCACCGCCAACTCGATGAAGATTCCGGCGCCGCTGTTGGATCGGATGGAGGTCATTCGCATCCCGGGTTACACCGAGGACGAGAAGATAAACATCGCCGAGCGCTACCTGCTGCCGAAGCAGCGGGAAGCGGTGGGCATGAAGGCGGACGAATTCGAGTTGTCGACAGCGGCCATCCGCGACATCATCCGCTTCTACACCCGTGAAGCGGGCGTGCGCAGTCTGGAGCGAGAAATCGCCAAGGTCTGTCGCAAGGTCGCCAAACAGCTGATTCTGAAACCGGCCAAATCCAAGCTGACCATTGGTGAAAAGCAGCTGGAAAAATACCTCGGTGTTGCCCGCTTTGATTACGGCAAAGCCAGCGAGAAAGATCGCATTGGTGAAGTCACCGGTCTGGCCTGGACCGAGGTCGGTGGTGAGCTGCTGTCGATTGAGGCAGTGACCGTTGCCGGCAAAGGCAAAACCACGTTCACCGGCTCGCTTGGCGATGTCATGCAGGAGTCGATCAAGGCCGCGATGACGGTGGTGCGCAGCCGTGCCGACGTGCTCGGCGTTCCGGCGGATTTCTACGAGAAATTCGACGTACACGTGCACGTGCCGGAAGGTGCAACGCCGAAGGACGGTCCGTCTGCCGGTATCGCCATGTGCACGGCGCTGGTGTCGAGTCTCACCGGTATTCCGGTGCGTGCCGATGTGGCGATGACCGGCGAGATCACGTTGCGTGGGGAAGTGTTGCCGATCGGCGGCTTGAAGGAAAAACTGTTGGCTGCGCACCGTGGCGGTATCAAGACCGTGGTGATTCCGAAAGACAATCGTCGCGATCTCAAAGACATACCGAAACAAGTGCTGAAAGAGCTCGAAGTTCACTGCGTGCAGTGGATCGATGAAGTGCTGGCACTGGCGTTGACACGGCAACCGGAACCGCGCGTGCCGGTGGCAGAACCGGCCGCCGCCAGCAAAGATGTCAGTGGCGGCGAATTGCAAGCGCACTGAACGAAAGTCGAACGTGTGTCGCACCGCAATAGCGCAAGCTATTGCGGTGTTCTTTGTTTTGGCACCGATGAAGTGTTGCTTTTTTCACCATCGTGGTAGGGTGCCGGTGATTTGCTTGACACTGATTTTCGCCAGTTGGTATAAATGCGCCCCCGCAGCGGGCGGCGTGCTGTACGCAGATTCAAGAACGCACCCGGAGTCGGAACCCATCCGGCTTTGAGGTTTGCAAGGGGAACGCATGAACAAGACCGAACTGATTGACGCCATTGCCGTTGGCGCCGACATCTCCAAGGCTTCTGCCGCACGTGCATTGGACGCCATGCTGGACGCCGTCACTGACGCGCTTCGCAAAGGTGATCAGGTTGCGCTGGTAGGCTTTGGTACTTACGTCGTCAAAGAGCGCGCAGCGCGTAGCGGCCGTAATCCGCAAACCGGCGAAGAAATCAAAATCGCCGCGGCCAAAGTCCCGAGCTTCAAGCCGGGCAAGGCACTGAAAGACGCCGTTAACGAGTAAGTTTTCGGCGGCAGTAAACCCCGCCGCTTCCCGCGGCGGGGTGTTGTAAGAAGTGACCGCAAAGATTTGGGCGTTTAGCTCAGTTGGTAGAGCATCTCCGTCACATGGAGGGGGTCGGGGGTTCAAGTCCCTCAACGCCCACCAAATCTCCCGCCGTCGGTTCTCACGGTTTCTCACAACCGGGGAAGCATTTGCTTCCGCAATGCTGGGACCCAATCTGGAGCGGTAGTTCAGTTGGTTAGAATACCGGCCTGTCACGCCGGGGGTCGCGGGTTCAAGTCCCGTCCGCTCCGCCAACTTCCAATCGTCGCCGTGCCCGCTGCTAGACCTTGGCTAACGCTGGGGTTGGTGCCACGAATGGGTGGTTGCCCGTATCGACAAAAACGCCGTCCGGACCTTGTCCGGACGGCGTTTTTGCTTTTCATCCTCATGCCTTTGCGCCACAATGCGGCGCTTGTCTCGGCCGGCCGTAGGCCGCGTCGTAGCTGTTTTGCCTATTGCTCCAACAAGAGAGATTTCCACCCATGATGGATCGTTTCCGCGAAGGCCTCAGTGGCCCTATCGCCTGGGCATTTCTGATCGTCATTGTTATCAGTTTTGTGTTTTCCGGGGTCAGCAACTTTTTTGTCTCGGCAGATGGCGACAAACTGGCTGAGGTCGATGGCGTCAAAGTCAGTCGTGTGGAGTTTGATGAGGCGTATCAGAATCAGCGTCAACGCTACGGCGAGATGTTTGGCCAGATCTTCAACACCGAAGAAAAAGAGTTGGATTTCCGCCGCAACGTGCTTGAGCAGCTGGTGACCCAGAAGGCGCTGGCCGAGTCGCTGAACGAATTGAACCTGCGGATCAGCAAAGAACGCATCAAGGAACAGATCCAGGCCATTCCGCAATTTCAGCGCGACGGCAAATATGACCGCACCACCGCCGAAATGGTGCTGACCCAGGCCGGCTACAGCCCGGAGCGGTTCTCGGCGCAACTGGAAAAAGATCTGGTCGCGACCCAGATGCTGCGCGGCTTGGCCGATACCGGCTTTGCCCTGGTCAGCGAAGCGGAGCGGTTCTATGTGCTGGAAAACGAGACCCTGAGCGGTCGGTTTGCCCGTGTCTCGCAGGCGGCCTTCCTGCCGACCGAAGCACCGGCAGACAGTGATATCGAGGCGTATTACAGCGCCAATGCGGCGCGCTTTGCGGTGCCGGAAAAATTCAATCTGCAATACGTCGAACTGAAAGCCGATGCGCTGTCGGATCAGATTTCGGTAACCGATGCGGATCTGGAAGCGTATTACCAACAACACCAGAGCGAGTTCACCCGCGCCGAGCGGCGCAAGCTGGCCCACATTCTGTTCACGGTGCCGGAAGGTGCTGACAGCGTCGCCGAAGCCGCCGTCAAGAGCAAGGCCGAAGCGGTACTGGCGGAAGCCAAGACCGGCGATTTCGCCGCGCTCGCGCAAACCCATTCGGAAGATGACGTGAGCAAAGCGCAGGGCGGTGAACTGGGCGTGCTGGAAAAAGGTGCGATGGAGCCGGCTTTTGACGAGGCAGCGTTTGCCCTGACCCGTGATCAACCGGTGTCGGCACTGGTGCGCACCGCGTTTGGTTATCACATCATCAAATTGCTCGACATCGAAGGTGGCGAGCAGCAGTCGCTGGACAGCGTGCGCGAGCAGGTCCGGGAATCGGTCAAGGCACAAAAACTTGCCGATCTCTATGCCGAGAAAGAACTGCAGCTGACCAACGTCGGTTACGAGTCGGCTGACAGCCTGGATGAAGCCGCGAACGCCGCCGGCTTGACCGTGCAGGAAACCGGCAGCTTCGAGCGCAGCGCGCCGATCGGCATTGCGGCCAATCCGACCGTCATGGAAGCCGTGGTGGCGGACGAAGTGCTGGTCGAGCGTCGCAACAGCGCGGTGCTCAGCATTGGCGATCAGCATGCCGTGATGGTGCGGATCAAGGATTACAGCCCGGCCAGCACCAAACCGCTGGCGGATGTCCGTGGCGAAATCATCAACAACCTGAATGCCGAACGGGCCAAGACCGCGGCAAAGGCGTTTGGTGATGAGCTGTTGGCGAAAGCCAAGGCCGGTGAAGATGTTGCCGGCATGTTGGCCGAGAAGAACGCCAACTGGCAAAGCTTTGATGCGATCAGCCGTGCGTCAGCATCGCCGGATCCGATTGTTCGCGAGCAGCTGTTCAAGCTGGCGCGGCCGAACGGCCAGCCAAGCTTGGCCGGTGTCAGCCTGTCCGGTGGTGATTACCTGCTGGCCGAGCTGCAGCAAGCGCGGATGCCGGCGGTCACCGAGCTGGATGAGACCCGTCGCAAGCAGTACGTCGAGCGGCTCAGCCGGTTTGGTGGTGAGGCCGAATACATGGCTTACATCCAATGGCTGAAAGCGCATGCCGACATCGAATACTTCGACAGCCGTTTGCAGCCGGCTGCCAAGAACTGAACGAC
>CAMLKQ010000050.1 GCA_946480585.1 uncultured Kangiella sp. | reverse complement strand
TCAATCCGAACGCACAGAACAAACTGAAAATCGACAGTCGCACGCTGCCATCGCTTGGCAGATTGCCGTCGATGACCGTTGCCAGCATCAAGCCTTGCGCAAACGCGGCCAGTGCCGAGCCGCTGGCAAAGGCGATGTCCCACGCCGGCCGGCCACGCCGGGTCTTGAACCGGAACTCGAACGCGACGCCGCGGAAAATCAGTCCGAGCAGCATCAGCATCACCGGCACATAAAGCGCGGGCAGCAAGGCGGCAAACGCCAGTGGAAACGCTGCCAACAACAGCACGCCGCCGAGCACCAGCCAGGTTTCGTTGCCGTCCCAAACTGGCGCGATCGATTGAATCATCTGATCGCGCAAACTGGCGTCACGTTGCCACGGCAACAGAATACCGATGCCGAGATCAAATCCGTCCATCACGGTGTACATCAACACCGCAAAACCGAGCAGCAAATAGGCGAGCAAAGGCCAATCCATGATTCACTCCTTCTGCCCGTTCGGTTCGTCGAGGCTGACTGCGGTGGAGCGCGGCAACAGCGGCGTCAGCGGTTGTGCGGCCACTGCCGCCAAGCCGTTTTGTACCACACGTTTCAGGTAAAACAGATAGAGCGCAAACAGCAGCGAATACACCACGACAAACAGCAACAGCGATTCGGCAATGCGTTCGGCCGGCAGCGGACTGGCGCCATCGGCGGTGCGCAGCAAACCGTACACAAGCCACGGTTGCCGACCGACTTCAGCGACCCACCAACCAGCGAGCGTTGCAACAAATCCGGTCGGGATCAGCCACGGCAGACTGCGCAGCCAGAGGCCGTCGTGAACCAGCCGGCGCCGCCACCAGCGCCACGCGCCCCAGCCGGCAAACAGCAACATCAACAGACCACAGCCGACCATGACCCGGAACGACCAGAACACCAGCGGCACGTTGGGTCGATCACTTGCCGGTACCGTTTTCAGGCCGGTGATTTCACCGTTGGGGTCGTGGGTGAGAATCCAGCTGGCGAGTTTTGGAATGCCGATTTCGTAATGGTTGCGCTCGGCTTGCATGTCCGGCAGTGCAAACAGCAGCATCGGCACGCCACGTTCGGTCTCCCAGGTACCTTCCATCGCGGCAACCTTGATTGGCTGATCGCGTTTGACCTGCAGCCCGTGCAGATCACCGAGCAGGATTTGCAGCGGCGCCGCCACCAGCGCCATCGCGAGTGCCATCTTGATCGCACTGCCGGCGCCGTGTTCGCGATCCGGTAGATTGCGCCGCCATTGCCACGCTGACACACCGAGCACGACAAAGGCCGTGGTCAGGAAGCTGGCGACCAGCATGTGGCTGAAGCGATACGGAAAACTCGGATTGAAAATCACCGCCCACCAGTCGCTGACCACAAAGCGACCGTCAACAAGCTCGGTGCCGGCCGGCGTCTGCATCCAGCTGTTCGCGGCGAGAATCCAGAACGCTGACATCAAGGTGCCGACCGCCACCATCAAGGTGGCGAAAAAATGCAGCCACGGCGGTACCCGGTTCTGGCCAAACAGCATCACGCCGAGAAAGCCGGCTTCGAGGAAGAAGGCCGACAGCACTTCGTAACTCATCAGCGGGCCGATGACGTTGCCGGTGATCGCCGAGAACGGCGCGAAGTTGGTGCCAAATTCGTAACTCAGCACCACGCCACTGACCACGCCCATGCCGAAACTGAGCGCGAACACCTTGCTCCAGAACCGGTACAGCGTCAGGAATTCCGCTCGCCGGCTGCGCAGCCAGCGCGCCTCCAGCCAAACCAGAAACCAGGCAAGGCCTATCGTCAGGGTGGGAAACAGGATGTGATACGACAGCGTAAACGCCATCTGCAGGCGGGATAGCAGGACTGCGTCCATCGGCTCGGACTCCGCGTCAGTGGGCGGCGAGGCGTTTTGCCCCGCTGCCGGTCGATCGGCGCGTTTTGCGCCGGATCAACGCGGACACCGATTTTACGCCGCCTGCCGTTGCGGATTGTCAAAATCGGCTGCGGCAAATTGTCGCAGCCTGTGGTGGCTCATTGTTGTTGCGGTAGCGCAATGACAAAGCAGGCACCGTTACCCGGTGAGCTCTCTGCCTGCAATTCACCGCGATGACGTTCAACGACCCGGCGGACGATAGCCAGTCCGATGCCGCTACCTTCGAAATCCTTGGCGTTTTCCAGCCGTGTGAACGGCTTGAACAACCGTTTGGCCTGATCGGCAGAAAATCCGATGCCATTGTCCTGGACGCGAACGCTGAGACCGGTTGCCGTTTTCAGGATGGTGACTTCAATTTTTGGCGAGCTCGCCTGCCGACTGTACTTGATGGCATTGCCAATCACATTGGCCAGCGCCACGCGCAGCAAGCCGGCGTCCGCTGACAGTTGGGTTGAGGTCAGTGTCGGGTCCTGCTGAAGCTGAACCCACTGCCGTTCACGATCTGGCAGCTCGGCGATGATTTCGCTCAGCAATCGGCTCAGCTCGACCGGCTGCCAGTGCAAGGCATGAGTGGATGTCGTGGACAAACGCAAAAGATCGTCGATCAGGGCGTTCATCCGCACACCAGCGGCCTGCACCCGTTCCAGCAGTTGCCGGGCATGGGCCGGATCGCGTTCCAATTCGTCGGCGGCAACCGAGCTGAATCCGACAATGGCCCGCAGCGGTGAGCGCAAGTCATGGGACACGGAATAATTGAACGCGTCGAGTTCATCGACCAGCGTCTGCAGCTCTGCCGTGCGTTCCTGAACCCGCTGTTCGAGAGAGGTGTTCAGCGTGCGTACCGTCGCCTCGGCTTGTTGTCGTTCTTCGTTCTCCCGCCGCAGCGCGGCGTGGGCGTTCAGGAGTTGTTGTTGCCGTTGTTCAGACTCGGTAAAAAACTGCAGCACCGCGACCACCAGCAGATACACCATCGCCGCTTCGGCCAGCAGAATCACCAACAGTGCCGCGGCTTCACCCCAGATCCGCGGCAACCCGGGGAAAACCAGCGTGGGTTTCACATAGCCGGCGGCGGTCGCCGTGGCGACTACCAATACCGACAGCAGAATGCCTGCCACCATGGCGAAATACTGGCGCAGGGGTAGCAACAAGCCGCCGAGGATCAGCAAGGCCGGCATGATGGCGAACGCGATGTCGTTCAGGCCTTGCCCGGCCAAGGCCAGATAGGTGGCAAGCAGCTGGACCGTGCCAATCAGCAGATGGGTGCCGAGAACCGTGTGGCCGCGTCGGACCGTCTGATAACTGATGGCTACCGCGCTGGCGGCACCCAGCAAAATCAGACGAACGTGCAGCGAATAGGTGACGCAGGCAATCAAGAATGCGGCACCGAGTGCAACAAGCAGTACCAGATGTACCGTCAACAGCACCCGAAGTCGGTAGCTTGGCGGCAATTGCGCTTCCGGTATGGGCATGAAACAGGCTTCGACCTGGCTTTGACGGGCACTGAAGCATAGTCAAAGCAGGTGGAGTCGGCGGCCGCTTTTGCCTACAATGCCCGCCCATTTTTTGACCAGTGATCCAGCAATGACGGTGCAACGTAAGGCGGTCGCCCTGATTTCCGGCGGGCTCGACTCCATGCTCGCGGCCAAGACCATCATGGCCCAAGGCATCCACGTTGAGGGCATCAACTTCTTCACCGGCTTTTGCGTCGAGGGCCATACCCATGCCATCCGCAAGAGTCAGGCGAGCAAGCCGAAGCGCAACAATGCGCTCTGGGTCGCCGAACAGCTCGGCATCCAGTTGCACATCATCGACATCGTCGAAGAGTACAAGCAGGTTTTGCTGAACCCGAAACACGGCTATGGCAGTAACCTCAATCCCTGCCTCGACTGCAAGGTGTTCATGGTCGGCAAGGCACGTGAGTGGATGGCGGAAAACGGTTTCGATTTCATTATCACCGGCGAAGTGGTCGGTCAACGGCCGAAATCACAACGCATGCATACCATGCCGATCATCGCCCGTGAATCGCAAGCCGAAGACCGCTTGCTGCGGCCGCTGTGCGCCAAGCATTTGCTGCCAACGCTGCCGGAACGCGAAGGCTGGGTTGATCGTGACAAGCTGCACGATTTCTCCGGCCGTTCGCGCAAGCCGCAAACCGAGCTGGCGGCGCAATTCGGTTTCACCGACTGGGCCCAGCCTGCTGGCGGGTGCTGCTTCCTGACCAACGAGGAATACAGCAAGAAGCTGGTCGATCTGTGGCAGGCACGCGGCAATCGGGAATACGAACTCGACGACATCATCATGCTGAAGATCGGTCGTCACTTGCGGCCGCGGCCGCATTTCAAACTGATCATTTCGCGCGAAGAAGGCGAAGGCGTGTTCATGGAAGGCTATCGCCGCCAGTTTGCCCATTTCATTCCCAATTCCTACATGGGGGCGTACGCACTGGTTGATGGTGAGCTGCGCGATGACAGCGATGTCGAACTCGCTGCCCGCATCATTGCCCGCTATGGTGCCGCCAATCACGACGGTCCGGTTGCACTTGATTACACCGACAAACTCGGTGTCACCCGGGTGGTCTCGGTGAACCCATTCACGGCCGATGAAATCGAGGCCGGCTGGCATGTCTGAACCGGCCGCCGTGCACGAGCTGGATGCCCGCCGGCTGCTCTGCCCGCTGCCGGTCATCCGGACCCAGAATGCCTTGAAAGCACTGCCGATCGGCGCCCAGCTGCGGGTGCGCTGCACCGATCCGGGCACGCTGCACGACATCCCGACCTGGTGCCGGTTGAACGGTCATCGGGTGTTGCAGCAGGACGTGGTGGAACGGGAACAGGTTTTTCTGATCGAGAAAGGCGAGCGTAGCTGACGCGCGCTGCAATCTCTCGCAGCGCTGTGCTGCGTTTCAAATCAGCAGCTCAGGCGATGGCAAGCTGGGTCCGGTTGCGGCCCAGTGATTTGGCTTCATAAAGTGCGCTGTCGGCGCTTTGCATCATCGTCTCAATGCTGCTGGCCTTGCCCAGTTCGCCGTGCACGCCGATGCTTACGCTGCCATAGAGCAAACCGCTTGGTGTGCTGAACGCCTGTTCGGCGAAGCGTCGGCGCACCCGCTCTGCCACGTGATAGGCATCGGCCGGAGTCAAACCCGGTAGCAGTGCGCAAAACTCCTCGCCGCCGATGCGGCCGTAGCAATCATTCGGTCGCAGCTGTTCCCGAAGCACATCGGCGAACGCGCGCAGCGCCGCATCACCCGCGGCATGGCCGTGGCGATCGTTGATCGCCTTGAAATGATCCATGTCCATCATCAGCAAGGCGTAACCACGCTGCTCCTGATGCAGCCGCTGCAATAACCGCTGGCCGTAATCGACGAAGCCTTTGCGATTCAGCAGGCCGGTCAGCGCGTCGGTGACCGCGAGTTTTTCCAGCTCGGCCGACTGCCGCTCGTGCAGCAGCATCAGGAAGACAAAGCACTTGCCGAGCAGCAACGCGGCCGCCGGCGTGTACAGCGAAATCGAATTGGCATCCGGCAGCCACAGATACAGACCGCGATCCTGCAGCGCGACCAATGCGGCCCGCACCGCCATGCTGATCGCTGCGAGCACGAAAATGGCCAGCGCAAACCGGGTGGCCGGCCGGTAATGCAAGCGGCGCAGTGACAGCAGCGGCGCGACCGCGAGCAGATCAAACAGCGTCGCGACACCGAGCATGATGAACAGCTGCCAGGTGTACGGCAGTTGCCAGGCGAGCAACCACAGACTGCCGATCAAGACGAGCGCGAGCAACACCTGTGAGATTGGCGCGGCGACGCCGACGAACCGGCGCATGCCAAACCAGAACAGGACATGGGCAAGCCACATGAAAAAGCCGGCAAACCAGAACCATTCGCCGTTGCGCAGGGCGTAATCAAAACTGCGGATGGAAATGCCGATGCCAAGGCTGAGACAGGCGACGCACCAGATCCAGATCCCGCGCGCACGCGGCCGCTGCACCGCCACGGTGGCAAACACCGCGGCAGCCATCATCAGGATGGTCGAAAAGAACACCGACAAGGTCAGCGCATGCAACGGCACGATAGCGGCTCCCCCGGCCACGTGCCAGCAACATAAGGCATCGGTGCCAGTGCGACCAGCCTGGCAGCGATGCTAGTGCGCAACTGTTGATCAGGCGGCTTTGTTTATTGCAGTGCGGTCTAAGCCAGCGCGTTGTTGCGACATCAGCGATTTACCGAGCCATACCGATGCCTGCCCCGGTTCCTGTGCGGAGGCTTCCAGCAGCGGTGCGAACGCAAACTGGTGAAACAGCGCCAACGCGGCTTTTTGTTCATACGGGACGCGTACCAGCAAGGTTTGCAAGCCGTGTTCACGGGCAAGGATCAGCGTTTGTGACAACAGAAACCGACCGACGCCCTGGCTACGACAACCGGCATCAACGTGGAGCGCCACCGTCGCGGTGGTTTGACTGCGCGGTTCGCGTTGCCAGGCGATGACGCCGACCACCCAGTCGAAGCGCTCGGCTTGCCACAGATAACACGGACGTTGATGCGCGAGATGCTGCTGCAGCGGTCGCAGCAGCGCGGCAGGCAAGTGATGATCGGCAGGCCGAAAATGATAGCGATCGGTCATGGTGGCGGCTCCTCGGCGATGGCTTGATATCGACCGTTGGCGACAACAGTCGCTTTTGATTAGCAGCCAACGTGCCAAGTTTGTTGCTGGTGCAGTGGGCGCGGTTCTGGTGCAAAGTTGATGAAAACGCCCGGTCGATCGCCGGCATTGCGGTTGCCGACAAAGAAGCGGCAGCTACGAAGCGGTGCAGTGATTGTCGCGGTGGGGCGCCGTTTCGGCGCAAACGGGTTTTGTCACGACTCAGCTGTGCAGCCGTTGCCGCGCTGCGAGCAAAAACGCTTCCAGCAGCGGTTGCGGATCGACCCAGTCCGGGTGTCCGTGCTGCTGTTGATACAGGTGAAATTCCGGGTGCCATTGCACCCCGACACAGAACGGCAAGTCGCGGTGGCGCACCGCCTCGATGATGCCGTCGTCGGCCTGCATTTCGACCACCAAATCCTTGCCCAGTGTTTTGATCGCCTGATGATGGATGCTGCTGATGCGGACCCGGTCGGCACCGTACCACTGGCGGAACCAGCCATCGGCATGGAGCTGGACCTCGTGCGAATGATGATCATAGCGGTCGGTGACGTGGGGCTGTGCGTTGGGCACCATGGTCGCGATGTCCTGATACAGCGAACCGCCGAGCGCGACATTCAAGAGCTGGCAGCCGCGGCAGATTGCCAGCACCGGTTTGCGCGCTTCAAGAAACTCGTGCAGCAGTTCCATCTCGTATGCATCGCGAACAGCATCGCCGATCCAGTCCGGGTGCTGTGGTGATTCGCCATAGGCGCCGGGATTGACGTCGGCGCCACCCTGCAGCACCAAGCCATCGAGATAGCGGGCGTAATCGCGCAACCGGATGTTGCTGGACAGGATCGGGCCGTCGGTCAGCACGGTCGGGATCATGAACACCAGCACGTCCCGCGACATCACCCAATGGGCGACCGATTGCTCAAGGTATTGCAGAGTCTTGGTCCGGATGCCGGTGGCACTCGGCTCCGGATGAAAGAGCCGGGCCGAGATGCCGATATGCAAGGGTCGTTGGGTCATGGTGGCCTCCGCGTCTGCTGTCGCCATGACCATGGGCCATCGCGGTCACTAAAAATTCCCTAATTCTTGTCTATTGTTACCACTTGGGCCAGCTGCTGGCGAACACCGCTGCTATCATCCGGCCGGTTGGCGCCAGTGCTGTTCCCGGCTTGGTGCAGCAGCATTTACCAGAGAAGGAGCTCAGATCATGCGTCCCGTCATTGCCGTCTTCACGGCTGTCAGCACCCTCGTCATGGCAACCTCGGTTGCGGCCGCGCAGAACGGCGAGCGTTGGGAATACACCACCAAGATGCAATCGGATCAGGCGCAAGGCTTTGCCATGCCGGCCATGACCATGCAGATGTGCCAGGAGCCGGGCTGGAAAAATCCGCCACAGGGCCAACAGCAAGACGAAGAGTGCAAAGTCCGCGATTACAAAAAGAGCGGCAATACGATGAGCTGGCGGGTTGAATGCCCGCAAGGCAAGGGGCACGGCGAGATGACCTTGCAAGGCAATGATCGCTTTACCGGCTTCACCGAATTCACCACCGAAGACGGTCAGTTCCGCATGGACATGACCGGCCGCAAACTCGGCAGCTGCGATCCGAGCGTCGACCGCACGGTGGTCAACGGCATGAATGTGCCGAACGCGCAAGAAATCCAGCAGATGCAGGCCAACATGAACCAGCAGATGGAAATGGCCAATGCGCAAAGCTGTGCCAGCGCCATCTCGTCGATGCAGCTGATGATGTTCACCATGGATGGCTCACCGTGCGTGAAACAAAAGCCGGCGTTTTGCAAACGCTTGCAAACTGGCGACGGCGCCATGATGGTGGTCAATCAGGATGCGTCGGGCGAAGCGCTGAATCAGGCCATTGAGTTCTGCGGACTTGGCCGCGACAAAGTCATTGGCGCGGCGTGCAAGCAAGCCAAAGCCACCAAGAATTGGGAGTTCCTGGCGCTGAACTGTCAGGCCGATGCCGATGAGCTGGCGCAGAAGCACTGTGCCGGTCGCGACTTCACCACCGTCTACGCCACCGAATACGGTTCCTTCTGCACCCAATATGCTGCTGAACTGATGAGTGACGGCGGTAAGGTCGAGAAGAAGGAAGAATCGAGCGTCGAGAAAGGCGTCAAGGCGCTGAAAGATCTGATCAAGTGGTAAGTCTTTTGCGTCGTGCTGCACATCGTCCGGGCCGCTCTTGTCAGCGGCCCGGCTTTTTTGTGGCCTGCTCGCCGCGTGTGCGGATGACACTGCTCTGGGCCGCGTTCTGTGCGGCGGCAGTTGCCGGTGATGGCGTGACCGAGCTCGGTGTCGACAACATCAACGAACCCACGGCGCCGATCAGTGCCGTCTTGCGCACCGATGCACCACTCGCCAATCCGTATCCGCAGGTGGCGCGCGCCTATTACGTGCAGCTGAATGCCGAGCCGCTCTGGGGCCAAGCGCTTGGCACGCGTTTGCCGCCAGCCTCGCTGACCAAGTTGATGACGGCGTTGCTGGCGCAGCAGCACGGTGAGCTGCAACAAATGGCGACGGTGAGCGCGACGGCTGCTGCAATGACCGGTGCCCGACTCGGTTTGAAAGCCGGCCAGCAGATCAGCCGTCAGGATTTGCTGACAGCCATGCTGCTCGGTTCCGGCAACGATGCCTGCGTCGCCCTCGCCGAGAGCATCGCCGGCAGCGAAGCCGCCTTTGTCACGCAGATGAACGCCGCGGCCGCCCGCTGGCACTTGTCCGATACCGCATTTGCCAATGCCTGTGGTTTCGATGCCGAACAGCATTACAGCAGCGTTCGCGATCTGGTTCGTTTGACCGAAAAAGTGTTGGCCGAGCCGGCGCTGAAACAGCTGGTCGCGCTGCCCGAAGCGCGCATCACGGTGTCCGGCAAATCGCGCGTGGTCAAATCCAGCAATGCCCTGCTTGGCCGCCTGCCCGGTGCGATTGGCGTCAAAACGGGTTACACCAACAAAGCGGGCAAATGCATCATCGCACTGACCGAACGTAACGGCGTGCAGGTGCTGGCGGTGTTTTTGAATGCACCGGATCGCTGGTGGGATCTGGCAGCGATAATCGAACTGGCCTACCGGGAAGCGCGCCTACGTGCCAGCACTGCCTCCTGACACGGCGTTGACGCACGTTCGGATTACCCGGTTCGGATTGCCGGCTCTGCTGCTGTTGACCGTGCTCGCGTACGGCAACAGTTTTGCCGGCGTCTGGCAGTTTGATGATCACGCCGTGCTGCTCGCCGACCCGCGGGTGCGGTCGCTGGATGCGTGGTGGCACTCACTGCCGCATTTGCGGCCAGTGTTCAAACTCAGCGTCGCGCTGCAACACCAGATTGACGCCGGACTGTTTGGCTTTCATCTGTTCAATCTCATCCTGCATCTGGCCAACACCCTGCTGCTGTTTGGCTTGCTGCGTGCACTGCCGTCGCTGGCGTTGAAGCAATCCCCTGTGCTTGTTCTGTTGATCACGGCCGTCTTCGCGCTGCATCCGGCCCAGACGGAAGTGGTGACGTATCTTTCCGGCCGTTCGGTCGCGCTGGAAGCGTTCGGCCTGTTGCTGGCCTTGAATATCTGGCAACGCTGGCTGCGTGCTGTCGGCCAGTCTCGTTTGCTGTGGTTGCTGCCCGCGCTGTGTATTGCGCTTGGCAGCCGCGAGAGTGCGGTGATTGCCCCGCTCTGGCTGGCTTGGCTGTGGCATGAGCATCGCGGTGGCTCGCGCCGGTTGCTGTGGTTGGCGCTTGCCGGCGCCGCCATCTTGCTCTTCGCTGTGCTCATGCTGCCGCGGTATCGCGAATTGCTCTGGCTTGCATTGCAATGGCAGGGCGTGGATCAGTTGCTGGCGGTGCAGACGCAGGCGATTGCGCACTTGTTTGCTGTTGCGCTGGGTGCGGCGCCGTTGAATGCCGACCCCGTGCTAACGGTGACGCCGCTCACCAGTGGCCGTGGCATGATCTGCGCGCTCGCTGTTTTCGTTTTGCTGGTGTTGGCATGGCGACAACGGCGTCAGCGCAGCCTGTTGTGGGTTGCGGTGTCGTGGCTGGTGCTGAGCTGGTTGCCGACCCATTCGGTGTTCGTCCGCTTCGATCCGGTCAATGACCGGCAGCTGTATCTGGCGCTACCGGGGATCGCGCTGCTGTTGTGCTGGTCGGTACTGGCCGTGGTGAACCGATTGTCCGCCGTGACTTCCCTACTATCGCGAAAACGGTTTTCAGAGGGCTTGTCGTTACCAAACCAGCCGTCACCAAACCAATCGTCACTGGCTTCATCGCCAACGACCCTG